>CAKRLN010000031.1 GCA_934359535.1 uncultured Lachnospiraceae bacterium | reverse complement strand
GAGACAGACCGGCAATGATTATAGAATTAAAATATAATAAGTCGGCGGATACCGCAATACAGCAGATGAAAGATCGCAGATATCATGGTGCATTATCTGATTATCCGAATAAGATCTTATTGGTGGGGATCAATTATAGCAGTAATGCGGAAGAAAAAAAGAAACACACCTGTATGATAGAGCAGGTACAGCAGGATCAGTCAGAATGAAGATGTATGTACGGCACGAAGCAGCTCCCATTTGGAGGCTGTATTGGTTTTCCGGAAGATATTCTGCAGGTGTTTTTGAAAGGTGTTTAAGGTAATGGAAAGGGAATCGGAGATTTCTTCCCCGCTTTGGAAGGAAAGGAGCTGGGATAGAATTTCGGATTCCTTTTTTGTAAGCTGAAAAGCCCTGCAGAACGCAGCGGTATCTTTTTTCGGAGTGGAGGCTGTCGGCGCCTCATAGCGGATCTGGTATAACACCGTATTAAAATGCAGTCCGAGTGCATTCATAAGAAACAGCTCTTCTTCCGTAAACGGACCTTCTGCCTTTGTGCGAAACAGGGTGAGTACTCCGAGAAAAATATGGTTTTTGGCACTGGTGTATTGTAAGCTGTCATAAATATCAAAGCCTTTATAGCATTCGGTATAGAGCTTTGAATTCAGCCGGACTTCATCTGGAAGCAGATCGCTTTCACGCATGAGATTCGGTTCTTTCGAGTAGCAATTCCAGAGAAGCTTATCCTCATGGATGGAAGCAAGATAGCGTTCTTCTGCGGACTTGAAGGATTCCGGGATATAGACTGGGGAAAAAAGGTCTGAATTGTCTGGATCTGGAAGCAGAATTGTAACATAGCTGCATGGCACAAGGAAACGCAGTCTTGTTAAAAAATTATGCTTCAGGTCATTGATGTCTGTACATAGATACAGATCATAGATTAGGTCATTCATCATTAGAAAAGTGTTTTTATCCATAGAATCAGTCTCCTTTTTGTAAATTACTAATTCTATACTACTTAAAAATAAGTAGAAAATCCAGTAAAACGAAGAAATCTTCATATTATTAAGCATTGTAAGACCGGTGCATAAATGATACACTATTCTCAACTTAAGAAAACAAGGAAATGTGCAAAGAGGCATTCAGGCATTGCGACCTGGATGCCTCTTTTGCGTAAAGAGAGGAGTATGTTTATGAATCAAGGATTGATTGCAGTTCTTATTATTCTATGCATTGTTATATTTGCAGTGAAAACAAGAAAATGCGTAGAAGCCCTGCTTGCAGGAACTCTGGTAGCATCCGTAATTTTATACGGAAAAGATTTTTTGTCAGATTGGTGCGCACTTGTACAGAGCACGCTTTCAGATAATGTGTGGATCATTCTTGCCTGTGGCTTATTTGGAAGTCTGATCGCACTTTTGCAGGAATCGAAAGGAAGCTTTGGCTTTTCCAAGGTGATTTCCAAGGTGTGCAATACCGAAAGGAAGACACTTCTTACGACATTTCTTATGGGTGTTTTAATCTTTGTGGATGATTATTTAAATGTGCTTTCGATCGGTGTCAGCATGAAGGGTACCTATGATAAACGGAAGCTGCCGAGGGAAGCACTTGCCTATATGCTTGATTCGACTGGAGCTCCGGTCTGCGTCCTGCTTCCATTTTCGACATGGGCAGTGTTTTATGCAAGCCTGTTTGCAGATCAAAACAGTGTGATGGCTCTTGGCTTTACATCAGGAATTAACGCTTATATCCATGCAATTCCGTTCTGCTTTTATCCAATCATTACGCTTGTGATCGTATTGTTATTCTGTCTTGGCATTATGCCAAAGCTTGGTGCGATGAAACAGGCATATGTCCGTGTGGCAGAGACCGGAAAGGTATACAGTGATGCAAGCAGAAAATTTAATCATGATGTAAGAAAAGGGTATGAGGAAGAAGGAAATATCTGGGACTTTGTAATACCAATGGTTGTCCTTGTTGTCCTGGCAATCGTAACATCCGATCTGCTTTTATCGGTTGTGGCAGCGATCATGATCTGCTTTGTCCTTTATGTTCCAAGAAAAGTGATTCCATTTGATAATTTCTTTGAGATTCTAGTAAAAGGCTTTGCGGATATGCTTTCTATCCTGATGCTTCTTGTCATTGCATTTATGCTTCAGAATCTGACAGATAAAATGGGCATGACGGATTTTATTGTAACAGGCTTAGAGCCGCTCTTGAAGGGAGCCTTTTTTCCGGCAATTGCATTTGTGCTTGTTGCGCTTCTTTGTTTTGCAACGGGTTCCTTCTGGGGCATGAGCGCAGTTGTTGCGCCGATCGTATTTCCGCTTGGCGCGGCAATTGGCGCAAATCCGGTTCTTATTATGGCTGCCATTATATCCGGTGGTGCATTTGGAAGCCATGCCTGCTTCTATGCGGATGCAACGCTTTTAGCTTCATCCGGTGCCGGAATTGAGAATATGGAGCATTCGCTTTCCCAGCTTCCATATGTACTGATTGCAAGCGGACTCAGCCTGTTGCTGTTTGTAATCTGTGGCGCAGTCATGTAGCATGAAATTACAAATACAAAAAGGAGGCGCGGCAGATGAATCAGAAGAAACAGAGTGAATTTTTAATACGGAGCAAAGCCGTATTTACTGGGACATCCAGTGTCCCTAAGCCCTATACCATTTTGATAGAAGGAAAAAGGATTAAAAGGCTGCTGCCATGGGAGTATGGGAAGCAGTATGGAGCACTCCCATTATATGATTATGGGAAACAGCTGATTATGCCGTCGTTTATCGATGCGCATACCCATCTGTTTTTCGGGGCGGTAAATTACAGTGATTATGTATGTGATGAGCTTGGAACATGCAAGTCAGAGACAGAGTGTGCGAAAATGATCGCAGCGTTTGCAAAGGAGCATCCGGAATACAAACGGATCCGGGGGGCTGGCTGGTTTATTGGAAACTGGGAAAGTGGTGCAGCGCTTCCAACCAAAAAGAGTCTGGATGCTGTGATTTCAGATCGCCCTGTGTATCTGTATTGTTCGGACTGTCATAGCATGTGGATGAATTCGAAGGCGTTAGAAGAAGCCGGAATCGATAAAAAGAAGGAGCCTAAGGGCGGTCAGGTTGTCTGCCTGCCGGATGGAAGCTTAAGCGGACTATTGTTAGAGCCGGAGGCAATGAAACCTGCGGTAGACCGGTATATGGAGTTTACCAAGGAGGAACAGAAGAAGGTTCACAGACAGTTTCAGCAGTATCTTGCAGCAAATGGGATTGCGGCAGTCAGTGAAATGTTTGCAGATGATTATACAACAGAGACCTACGGGCAGTATGATGTGGTAAAAGAGCTGGATTGGTCAGGGGAACTTTGCTCCCATATTTTTGCATATACGAAGCTGTTCGGCTATACAGAGTTTGAACAATTTTTCCAGATGAAGGAGCATTTTTCTTCGGATCATTTCCATATCAATGGTGTAAAGGGCTTTATCGATGGTGTGACGGAGACACATACCGGGATGCTGTTAGAACCATATGAAGACCGGCCGGATACATGCGGGGATGGTGTTCCACTGTGGCCGGCAGACAAGATGGAAGAGGAGATTCTTGCGGCAAACCAGAATGGAATTCAGGTAAGACTCCATGCGATCGGGGATGGTGCGGTAAGGCTTGCACTTGACCTGTATGAAAAGTCAGAGAAGGTTAATGGAACACCGAATTTTTACAATACAATTGAACATATTGAAAATATTTCACCGGAGGATATTGACCGGTTCAAAGGACATAAGATCATAGCTTCGATGCAGCCGTATCATGTGACCCTTTCCAATAATAAGAAGGTTGACCAGATCGGAGAGGTGCGCGCAAAGCTCGAATGGCCGGTAAAAACACTGCTTGACCATGGTGCAAAAATTGCCTGTGGCACAGATTATCCGGTGGTGGATTTAAATCCATTTGACACAATTTATGCAGCTGTTACAAGAAAGAACGATTCTGGAAAAATCATCTGCCATAATCCATGGGAGGCTCTTTCGATGGAAGAAGTGTTAAAGGCTTATACAAAAGGTGCAGCGGAGGCATATCACGCAGCGGATTGGATGGGTACGATCGAAGAGGGAAAGCTTGCCAATCTGATCGTTTTAAGCAATAATCTGTTTACGATAAAGGAAGAAGAAATACGAAACACGCATGTGCTTGTCAATTTCTTTGAGGGAGAAAGGAGATTCTTATGGGAAAAAGCAAATATGTGATAACAATTACAAGACAGTTTGGAAGCTTAGGACGTCCGATTGCAAAACGGATGGCAGAGAAGCTTCATATCGAATATTACGACAGGGATCTTGTCGATGAGGCGGCAAAGCAGTTAAATCTTCCGGTTTCTGTGATTGATGGTGAGGAGGAGAGCGCAAAGAAGGTATTTCATAATCCGTTTTCGCGTATGGTATATCCGCTTGGAAAAGGAACGAGCAGTATGCAGGATGATATTTTTACTGCGCAGGAAAATATCATTAAATTTCTGGCAGACAAGGAGACCTGCATCATTGTCGGGCGATGCTCGGATTTTATTTTAGAGGATCGTGAAAATGCAATGCATATTTACATTTATGCGCCGTTTGAGGACCGGGTGGAGCATTGTGTAAAAGATCTGAATATAGAGCTTTCCGAGGCAAGGAAAATGATTGTGGCAGTCGATGAGGCAAGGGATTCCTATCATATGAATTATGCCGGATATCTGCCGGACGACAAATATCACAAAGACATCCTGATCAACAGCAGCTTCCTTGGTGTGGAAGGAACCGCCGATTATCTGGTGGAGGCTGTTCAGAAGAAATTCCGTCTGTAGGGCAGAACAGAAAAGGTCATTTTGAATTTCAGAATAGAAAGACGAAATGAAAATAAGAAAATAAGGAAAAAATAAGAAGGAAAAGAGGAAATGGCATGAGAAATGTAATAGTTGCAGCAACGCAGATGGCCTGTACATGGGACAGGGAAAAAACACTGGAACAGGCAGACAGACTTGTAAGAGAAGCAGCGCAAAAAGGAGCAAAAATCATTTTATTACAGGAGCTGTTTGAGACACCGTACTTTTGCCAGAAGCATGATTTCCAGTATATGGAGCTTTGCACAACGCTGGAGGAAAATCCAGCAGTTGCACACTTTAAGCAGGTAGCAAAGGAACTTGATGTGGTGATCCCGGTCAGCTTTTTTGAAAAAGCTGGGAATACAGCATTTAATTCGATTGCCATTATTGATGCGGATGGAACCGTACTTGGAAAATACCGTAAAACCCATATTCCGGATGGCATGCCTTATGCAGAAAAATTCTTTTTTACACCGGGAGATACTGGATTTCAGGTCTGGAAGACAAAATATGCGACAATCGGAATCGGGATCTGCTGGGATCAGTGGTTCCCAGAGGCAGCGAGATGCATGGCATTAAAGGGGGCAGAGATTTTGCTTTATCCAACAGCGATCGGCAGTGAACCGGTACTTTTAAAGGATTCAAAACCACACTGGCAAAGATGCATGCAGGGACATGCGGCGGCAAACATTATGCCGGTGATTGCATCAAACCGCATTGGAAAAGAGGTTCAGGGAGATTCTGAGATGACATTTTACGGTTCTTCTTTTATTGCGGATGAGACTGGTGAGATCGTCGCAGAGGCAGACAGAAAGACACCGGGGGTTATTACCGCAGAATTTGATCTGGATGCAATCGCAAAGACAAGACGAGAATGGGGCGTTTTCCGTGACAGACGTCCGGAAATGTATGAGACGCTGCTTACCCACGGCGCGTAAGCGTGTTCTGGATATTCAGAAGGCTTTTATTATTTATACATTTTTACAATAGGAGAGAAAACATTTTACAGCTGGGGCAGCATCATCTGCCCCGGTTTTTTTGTATGCAGCCCCGACAGAAAGCTCTGGTGCATCGGAAAGCGGTACCGCGGTAACACCAGGATGCTGGAACAGACGGAAGTTACTTTCGGCAAACAGGCTGATCCCTTCTCCGAGGGCAACAGAACCAATGAGCGATTCCATGCGGCTTGTCCGGATGATAGAAGGTGTGATACCGGCATCAGAAAACAGCTTCATGCAAAGCTTATAGATCGAAGTATAAGGCGGCATAAGCAGGAAAGGCTCCTGTGCAATCTGCGATAAGGAAATGCAGCTATATGCAGCAAGGGGATGTGATTCCGGAAGCATGACAGAAAGCGTATCCTTTGAAAGTGGGAAAAAGCCGTCTTCGTCTGGACGAATCATGGTCTCCCGAAGAAGGACAAGATCAAAACGCTTCTGCAAAAAGCCTGTCATAAGTTCTTCTTCTTCTGCTTCTGTAATGTGTACAGTAATTTGGGGATTGGCTTGTTTAAAACGGTTTAAAAGAGGCATAAGTCCATACTGCGATAAAAAAGGGAGTGTTCCGATGGAAAGTGATAGACCATTCGCTGACGCCTGACTGAAGGCACGCATTTTCTGCCGCATGGCGGCATACTGCCCAGATAACCGGAGTGCTTCTGGATAAAAGGCTTCTCCGGCTGGGGTGAGGGAGGCTAAGCGCCTGCTCCGGTCAAATAACGTGACGGAAAGTTCTGCTTCAAGCTTTTTGATTTGTTTGGATAAGGTGGACTGTGTTGTGTGCAGCTGTTCGGCAGCATCAAAGAATGTTTTGCACTGGCATGCGGCAATAAAATATTCTAACTGTTCAAAAGTCATAAAGCATTCTCCTTTTGTAGCATTTTTCATGACATCCATTCATTCCAATATGGAAACAATTATACCAGAAATGGAATTGATTTGCGAGTATATCTGGCATCATAATATAAGAAAATAGCGTTTAAAGGAGAGAAGGCAGCATGATGACAGAAAAGGTAAATGATTTAAGAAGTGCGCTTGCGAGGCTTCGTGAGATGGAAGGAGAGCTCATAGAAACGGACACCCTGGTTGATCCAATGGCAGAGCTTGCAGGCATATACCGCTATGTTGGTGCGGGAGGAACGGTAAAACGTCCGACGAAGGAAGGCCCGGCAATGATTTTTAATCAGGTAAAGGGGCATCCGGATGCCAGGGTAGCGATCGGGGTGCTTGCAAGCAGAAAACGTGTTGCGGCACTTCTTGACTGCAGACCGGATGAACTTGGAAAAAAATTATATGAAAGCGTTGCAGAACCGGTTCCCCCGGTAGAATGTAAAGGAAAACCGCTTTGCCAGGAGGTTGTGCATACGGCAGATGAACCGGATTTTGATTTGAATACTCTTGTTCCGGCACCGACAAATACGCCGGATGATGCAGGTCCCTATATCACACTTGGCATGTGTTATGCAACTCATCCGGATACGGGTGTGCATGATGTGACGATCCATCGTCTCTGCATTCAGGGAAAAGATGAGCTTTCTATCTTTTTTACACCGGGAGCAAGACATATCGGAGCAATGGCAGAGCGGGCTGAGGAGCTTGGACAGAGGCTTCCGATTTCGATTAGTATCGGGGTAGATCCGGCAATTGAGATTGGTTCCTGTTTTGAACCTCCTACAACACCGCTTGGATATGATGAGCTTTCTGTAGCAGGTGCATTAAGGAAAGAGCCTGTAGAACTCTGTAAATGTCTTACGGTAGATGAGATGGCGATTGCAAATGCAGAGTATGTTATTGAGGGCGAGGTTATTCCGGATATCCGTGTGAAGGAGGATAAGAACAGCCATACCGGATATGCTATGCCGGAATTTCCGGGATATACCGGACCTGCGAGCAGTGATTGCTGGCTGATTAAGGTAAAGGCTGTGACGCACCGGAAGAACCCGATCATGCAGACTTGTATCGGACCGAGCGAGGAGCATGTATCGATGGCTGGAATTCCGACCGAGGCAAGTATTTATGGCATGGTCGAAAAGGCAATGCCTGGAAGACTAAAAAATGTATATTGCAGCTCTGCCGGTGGTGGAAAATATATGGCAGTGCTCCAGTTTGCAAAGCTTTCCCCAAGCGATGAGGGGCGGCAGAGACAGGCAGCACTCCTTGCATTTTCTGCATTCAGTGAGCTAAAGCATATCTTTTTGGTCGATGAGGATGTCGACTGCTTTGATATGAACGATGTGCTCTGGGCAATGAATACAAGATTCCAGGGTGATGCGGACATTATTACGATTCCTGGTGTCCGGTGCCATCCGTTAGATCCGTCAAATGATCCGTCCTGTTCCCCGTCAATCCGTGACCATGGAATTGCATGCAAAACAATTTTTGACTGTACCGTTTTGTATGACCAGAAAAAGCGGTTCGAGCGTGCTCATTTCATGGAAGTGGATGTGACAAAATGGCTGTAGCAGGAGGTGCGGTATGAAAAAACGGATTATGGTAGGTGCTTCCGGGGCAAGCGGTATGCCGCTTTTAACATGCTGCCTTGAGATTATAAAAAAGCAGCCAGAATACGAGTCGCAGCTTATTATGACGGAAAGTGCAAAGCTTACGATACGGCAGGAGCTTTGTGTGGAGCCGGAGGAAATTGCAAGGCTTGCTGATTTTTGCTATGAGCCGCAGGAGATCGGGGCACCTCCGGCAAGTGGGACGTATCCAACTGCCGGGATGCTAATTGTTCCGTGCAGCATGAAAACGGTGGCTGGAATCCATAGCGGTTATTCAGACAATCTGCTCCTTCGGGCAGCGGATGTTACCTTGAAAGAAAAGAGACCACTCGTTCTTGCGGCGCGAGAGACACCGCTTAGTCCGGTCCATTTAAGAAATCTTTATGAGCTTTCCATGATACCTGAGGTGCGGATTATTCCACCGATGTTAACATTTTATCACAAACCGGAAACGATGGACGAGATGGTATACCATATGGCAGCAAAGCTGTTAGAGCCATTTGGAATTTACGCAAAGGAGTATCGGAGATGGAATGGTCTTTCATAGAAAAAGGCAGTGCGGCAGGAGCGGATTTTGAGATTGCCGCAGAATGGGTTGGTGAGGATTTGCTTATCTGTATCAGGGGCGGTGGAAAACCACATATTGGATGCAGTGTGCAGGCAGTTTTTAGACCGTCTTTATCGGGAGACGGGAGCGCATCGGCAACCGCGTCAGTATGGAATCTTACCGGACATAAGGATGAATTTATCTGCCGGCCGGCAGCAGAGAGACTCTGCGCGCTGACCGGCAGAACCGTTGTCTGTACCGGAGGCTTTCATAGTGATGGCCTGACGAAGGAACAGATAAAGGAGGTGCTTTGGAAAATTAAGGCGGCAGTAGAAAGACTTGCCCAAAGGCTGTGTGAATAGATTTCTTTTGCATCATAAGGGAAAAAGAGGTAGAATAGAAAGAAGGTAAAATTAGGGAAAGAAAGAGGAAAAAACGATGCAATATGAATTAAAAAATGATTTTTTAAAAGCAGTATTTGAGTCCCATGGAGCAGAACTTGTCTCCCTGCAGCACGCGAAAACGGGTGTGGAATATTTGTGGTGCGGCGATAAGAAGTTCTGGGGAAGGCATTCACCGGTGCTGTTTCCATTTGTCGGAAGGGTAAAGGATGATACCTACCGCTATGGTGGAAAAGAATATCATATTTCCCAGCACGGTTTTGCGAGAGATATGGAATTTACATGTATTTCCCAGTCGGAAAATGAAATCTGGTTCTCCCTTTCAGCGTCGGAGGAGACGAAAGAAAAATACCCATTCGAATTCCTGCTTGAAATTGGATACCGGCTGGAAAAAAATACGCTTTCTGTTTTATGGAAGGTAACAAACCGGGAAACAGAAAAGGAAATGTATTTTTCGATTGGAGCACATCCGGCATTTTTGTGCCCGTTAAAAGAGGGAGAGAAGCAGACCGATTATGCAATCGCCATAAACGCAGGTGATGTGGTAAGCCATGACATCGGACTGACATCCGGGCTGCGTCAGCAGACTGTGACGAAGCTTCACATTCCAGAAGAAGGACTTACGATTTCAGAGCACTTTTTTGATAACGGAGCATACATCATTGAAGATTCCCAGGTTCAGAGCATATCACTTCTTACCCCGGACAAAAAACCGTATATCACCGTATCCTTTGATGCACCCCTTGTAGGAATCTGGTCCCCGGAGAAGAAAAATGCCCCATTTGTATGCATCGAGCCGTGGTATGGCAGATGTGATGCAGAAGAGTTTGACGGAACACTTGAGGAACGAAGCTGGCAGAATGTCTTGGAGGCTGGTGCGTGTTTCAAGCGTTCTTATACAATTACCTGTAATGAAATCCGATAGATCTTTTATTTTCTCCCAAGAACATAGTTGCAAGTTTGGAAGAGACTATGCTATAATATCAGACGATTATGACATTGATTATTTACAAGCTGTAAAAATGTGTTAAAATAATGAAGGATATTTTTGATACGCTGGAGGAAGTTTATGAGTACGAGCAGTCCGGATGAGCAAAGCAGACAGAGGGACAGACGCAAGCGTGTCGCACGAATGAAATCTGTGATTATCCTGACAGTGGTTCTCTGGATGATCGGTTCGCTTGTTGCAATCGGCATTCTTGCACTTCAGGTTGTCCGTTTGAATAAGCGGATCGATCATCTGGTAACGGTTGGGTCTGGTGCAGACAGACAGGAGGAAACCGAACTGGATGTAGCGGAGAAGCAGCCACAGACTGTGGAGGATGCTACGGCAGCGGAAGCATATGTGGATGCCGGTAATCTTGCACAGGAAGGAGATACCCATAAGGTATATCTGACCTTTGACAGTGGTCCGGATGCAGAAACTGGTGTGATTTTAGATGCGCTTGCAGCCGCGGGTGTAAAGGCAACCTTCTTCGTTGCTGGCAATGAGGATCCGGCTATGCAGGATGTGTATAAGAGGATTGTGGCCGATGGCCATACTCTTGGCATGCATTCTTATTCGGATCAGTACAGTACAATCTATGCGTCGAAGGAGGCTTTTACATCGGATCTTCAGAAAATCCGGGAGCTTCTTAAGAATCTGACAGGAACAGAAAGCGTGTATTACCGTTTTCCGGGAGGCAGCAGCAACCGGATCAGCAATACAGATATGAGAGATTTTATCCGTGTGTTGAACGAAAGCAAGATACGCTATTTTGACTGGAATGTATCGGCAGGAGACAGTGCGGCAGATGCTACGCCGGAATCTATTGTTGATCAGGTGACAGCCGGAGTATCCAAATATAAAACATCCATTGTCCTTTTACACGATGGAGCAGGTCAGAACCAAACGGCAGAGGCCATAGGGCCACTGGTCGAAGCACTAAGAAGTATGAATGCAGAGATTTTGCCGATTGATGATAATACAAAAGTAATTCAGTATATCCCAGCGGATGATATTGAATAAAAAATGGAGGAAGATAAATGGGACTTTTTAAAGATTTCAAAGAGGATTTTTCCCAGGCGGTCAATGAACTCGCACCTGGAGAGGGTGAAACGGCATTAAATGAGACATCTGTAAACAGAACAGCTGTCAATGACACATTGGGACAGGATGTGGATGTAAAGACAGAGCTTTCCAAGCTTGATGGACTTTTAGAGCAGGTGAAGGAAGAACCACCGGTAATACGCCCGGCAGCAAGACAGATGGCAAGACCAGTTATGACACAGGCTGTAACGACAGAGCCGCCTGTAATAAATGCAGTAAAAGAGGAGAATATCGTAATGAACGAAGCACCAGTAAACGAGACAATTTTAAATCAGCAGCCAGAACCACAGAAACCGATGATTTCCGATGAGACGTCTGTGATTACACAGGGAACCGCATTAACCGGTGATATGCAGACGACGGGTTCCTTTGATATTCAGGGAACGATCAATGGTAATGTTGCTTGTAATGGTAAGTTAGTCGTTACTGGAACGATCAATGGTAACAGCAGTTCTTCTGAGTTCTTTGCAGATGCAGCAAAGATTGAAGGTGAGGTTGTCAGCTCTGGAACCGTTAAGGTTGGTGCAGGATCTGTGATCATTGGCAATATTTCTGCAACCTCTGCGGTTATTGCAGGTGCTGTAAAGGGAGATATCGATGTTCAGGGACCAGTTGTTGTTGATACCTCCGCTGTTATTATGGGAAATATCAAATCACGTTCTGTTCAGATCAATAATGGAGCAGTGATCGAAGGATTCTGTTCACAGTGCTATGCGGATGTAGATATCAAAGGTTTATTTGATGCGAAATAGAAAGGAAAAGTCTGATGAAACGTATTTTACTGAAGCTTAGTGGAGAAGCACTCGCAGGTGAGAAGCATCGCGGATTTGATGAACCGACTGTAACAGAGGTTGCAAAACAGGTAAAAAAGATTACTGATCAGGGCATTCAGGTTGGAATTGTGATCGGAGGAGGCAATTTCTGGAGAGGACGTACGAGTGAGACAATTGACCGTACAAAGGCAGATCAGATTGGAATGCTTGCAACGGTTATGAACTGTATTTATGTATCTGAGATTTTCCGTTCTGTAGGAATGAAGACCGCTGTTTTAACACCGTTTGAGTGTGGCTCTATGACAAAGCTGTTTTCAAAGGACCGCGCAAATAAATATTTTGCTCATGACATGGTTGTATTTTTTGCCGGAGGAACCGGTCATCCGTATTTCTCGACTGATACAGCGACGGTACTCCGCGCAATCGAGATTGAGGCAGATGGTATCTATCTTGCAAAAGCAATTGATGGTGTCTATGACAGCGATCCGAAGGTAAATCCAGATGCGAAGAAATACGATGAGCTTTCGATTGATGAGGTGATCGGGAAAAAGCTTGCGGTTGTAGATCTTACTGCTTCTATTATGTGTATGGAGAATAAGATGCCGATGTATGTATTCAGTCTGAACGAAGAGGATGGGATTGTAAATGCCGTCAGCGGCAAATTTAACGGCACCAAAGTGACCGTATCTTAGGAGGATATTTAGAATGGATGAAAGATTAGTTACCTTTGATGATAAAATGCAGAAATCTTTAAAAAACCTGGAAGAAGAGTATTCAAGCATCCGTGCCGGACGGGCAAACCCACATGTGCTTGACAAGCTCCGTGTTGATTATTATGGATCACCAAGCAGCATCCAGCAGGTTGCAAATGTAAGTGTTCCAGAGCCAAGAATTATCCAGATCCAGCCATGGGAGCCTTCTATGGTAAAAGAGATCGAAAAGGCAATTCTTTGTTCTGATCTCGGGATTAACCCAACCAACGATGGAAAAGTAATCCGTCTTGTTTTCCCGGAGCTTACCGAGGAAAGACGTAAGGAAATCGTTAAGGATGTTAAGAAAAAGGGCGAGAATGCAAAGGTTGCGATCCGTAATATCAGGCGTGATGCAATTGATTTCTTAAAGAAAAATGGAAAAGCAGAAGATATTTCAGAGGATGAGATCAAAGGATTAGAAGATCAGGTTCAGAAGATGACGGATAAATACGTTGCGGACATTGATAAGGCAGTTGAAAATAAATCCAAAGAGATTCTTACAGTATAATCGATTTTTAATCGTGTTTGCGAAAAAGATAAACGGGACATGGCCTCTGGCGTGTCCCTTTTATTTCATTCGAAGAAAATTTTTCGTCAGGAGGAAATTATATGAATATTCCGAATCATGTTGCCATTATTCTTGATGGAAACGGAAGATGGGCAAAAAGCAAAGGAATGCCTAGAAATTACGGACATACAATGGGTGCAAAAAATGTGGAAACCGTGTGTAAGGCGGCAGATGAGCTTGGCGTAAAGTATCTGACCTTGTATGCATTTTCTACAGAAAATTGGAACCGGCCGGACAGCGAAGTGGCTGCCCTTATGACACTTCTCGAAAGCTATCTGAAGAATTGTATCCGGACAGCCGACAAAAATAATATGCGCGTCCGTGTGATCGGAGATGTTACAAGGCTTTCTGTAAAATTCCAGAACCGGATCGTAGAACTGGAAGAGGCTTCGAAAAGCAATACCGGATTAAATCTTACAATTGCAATTAACTACGGAAGCAGGGATGAGATGCTCCGGGCAATGAAAAAGATGGCAGATGATAGGGATGCAGGAAAAATCACAAAAGATCAGATAGATGAAAAGCTGTTTGCTTCCTATCTGGATACAAAAGAGCTTCCAGATCCGGATCTTTTAATCCGGACAAGCGGAGAGCAGAGATTATCCAATTATCTGTTGTGGCAGCTTGCTTACAGTGAATTTTATTTCACAGAGGTTCCATGGCCGGATTTCCATAAGGCTGAATTAGAAGAGGCGATCCGCGCATATAATAACCGTGACAGACGGTTTGGCGGCTTGAAAGAAGAGTAGGCAGGGAGGAAGCGTTATGTTTAAAACAAGATTATTAAGTGGGATCGTGCTTGTGATACTTGCTCTGGTTTTCATTATATCAGGAGGAAGTGTGCTGTTATTTTCAACGCTTGCGATATCCTGCATTGGAATGTTTGAGTTGTACCGTGTGTATAAGGTTGAGCGTTCACTGC
>CAKRLN010000030.1 GCA_934359535.1 uncultured Lachnospiraceae bacterium | reverse complement strand
AAAAGCAAGGATCAAGGCAATTATGCGCCGTACATCGGGACTGCGTACAAGGGAAGAAAACAGTAAGGTGATCGAGCACGGAGATTTAAGGCTCGACTGTGAGAGCCGGAGAGTCTATATCCTTGGACGAGAGGTAAATCTTACCACAAAGGAGTTTGATCTTCTTGAGCTTCTCGTGAAGAATGAGAACAAGGTTTACAGCAGAGAGAATCTTCTTAATATGGTCTGGGGCTATGAGTATCCGGGGGATGTAAGAACCGTGGATGTGCATGTCAGAAGACTTCGGGAGAAGATCGAGGTGAATCCAAGCGAGCCAAAGTACGTACACACCAAATGGGGTGTAGGATATTATTACAGCCAGAAATAAGAGGAACGAAAGGATGCCAAAAAGCAAACGAATCATTGAATTTATCAAAAGTTTTAAGTGCCGTCTCATTTTAATCTTTGTGGTGCTTGCCATTATTCCGGGAATCATTTTAAGAATCGGGATTTTACGGGCGTACGAGTCACGGGCAGTATCGATCCGTGAGAGTGAGGTGTTAAGCCAGGCAAAGATCCTTGCCAATCAGATTGCAGCAAGTGATTATATGAACGAGGATGATTCGCCGATGATCCATGCACAGATCGAGATGCTTACAACGATCTATGATGGGCGTGTGGTTATCGTAAACGATGCGTTCCGGATTATTCACGATACCTACAATCTGGATGATGGCAAAACAATCATTTCCGAGGAAGTGATTAAAAGCTTAAACGGTCAGGAAATTACAAATGTTGACTCAGAGAACCATTACATTGAAATGTCCATTCCGGTCACCAATCCGGATGATAAAAAGGAGACCGTGCTTGGAGCAATGGTGGTAAGCGTATCCACCGATAATATTGAACTGAATCTGGACTATCTGAGGATGATTGCCTTAATTATCGAGGTTGTGCTTGCAGTTGTGATTATTTTTATAGGGGCATTAATCTCAGTACATCTGGTCAGACCGTTTGGGAAGCTTTCGGAATCAATCGAATCGATCCAGACCGGATATGGAGATGATACGGTGCAGATCAATGATTATACGGAGACGGCACAGATCTGTGAAAATTTCCATGCGATGCTTGGAAGAATGAAAGTGATGGATGAATCGAGACAGGAATTTGTGTCGAATGTGTCCCATGAGTTAAAGACACCGATGACCTCCATCAAGGTACTTGCGGACTCCTTAAACAGCATGCCGGATGCCCCGGTGGAGCTGTATCAGGAGTTTATGGAAGATATTACAAACGAAATTGAGCGTGAGACAAAGATCATCAACGATCTGCTTTCCCTTGTAAAAATGGACAAGTCTGCGGCAGATCTGAATATTGAAACGGTAAATATCAATGAGCTGTTAGAACAGATTTTAAAACGGCTGCAGCCGATTGCGGATAGGCAGAAGGTTGAGCTTGTGCTTGAAAGCTTCCGTCCGGTTACGGCAGAGGTGGATGAGGTTAAGCTTTCCCTTGCCTTTACGAATCTGATCGAGAATGCGATCAAATACAACCGCAATGATGGAGAGGGCTGGGTACATGTTTCCCTGAATGCGGATCACCAGTATTTCTATCTGAAGGTCGAGGATTCCGGTATCGGAATCCCGGAGGAATCGCTTGAGCATATTTATGAGAGATTTTACCGTGTGGACAAATCGCATTCGCGGGAGATCGGAGGAACCGGACTCGGACTTGCGATTACAAGGAATTCCATTCTGATGCACCGTGGTGCTATCAAGGTATACAGTGTGCTGGGGGAGGGAACGACTTTTGATGTACGGATTCCGCTCAATTATATTGCCTAGGGGTATAAAATGAGAAAAAAAATAACAATAAGTCTGATTTTTGTATTGCTTGTCACCTTTGTTTTTGGTGGGTGTTCCGGGCAGAACAAAAAAAAGGGATTTCAAATTTATTATTTAAATATGGATGTGACGAAGGTCATTCCGGTAAGCTATGAGCTAAAAGCGGAGGATACCGATGGAAAAATCAAAGAAGTACTGGAGGCGTTAGCATCCGATCCGGATGAAAATGATGTCCGGAGAGTTATTCCAAAGGATGTATCGGTGCTTGGTTATGACTATAACGGATATCTTCTGACGGTTGATTTCAGCTCAGAATATTATAATATGACATCAACGGAAGAGGTGTTAAGCCGTGCAGCGATTGTGCGCTCCCTGCTTCAGATATCCGGGATTTCGTATGTGTCCTTTACGGTGGGAGCGGAGCATTTGAAGGATGCAGATGGAAATACAGTCAGTGCAATGAGCAATGAAAGCTTTGTTGAAAATCCGGGCGAGCAGATCAACACAAGCCTTACAACAACGCTGACCTTATATTTTGCGTCATCGGATGGAACTTCTCTTGTAAAGGAAAAAAGAAGCGTGCATTACAGCTCGAACATTTCGATGGAGAAGCTTGTCATGGAGCAGCTTTTAGAGGGACCGAAAAGCTCTGGAATGCAGGCGGCGGTTCCGGTTGAAACAAAGCTGATTACGATTTCAGTTGTGGATGGAATCTGCTATGTGAATCTGGATGAGGCATTTAAGAACCAGAATGCAGAGATTTCGGAAGGTGTTGTGCTGTACTCCATTGTCGATTCCCTGACAGAGCTTCCGAATGTCAACAAGGTTCAGATTTCGATCAACGGAGACACGAAAGGAAAATGCCGGTATACCTATGAGCTTTCTGAGATGTATACAAAGGACAATTCTCTTGTGGTTTCGGATGATGAGGATGATACGGAGGTGCCGCGGGAAGGCTCCGGGGATAGTACACAGATTACAACAGGGGGAGAATCTTGAGAAAAAGACCACTCTTTTGTGCAGCGTGTATGTGTACACTTGGGGCATTTGCAGGAAGCGTGGAATGGCGTGGCATATCACTGATTCTTCTGGTGGCTGCCACGCTTTTTTTCTTCCTTGCGACATTTGCCTTGAACGCGGAATGGAAGCAGGCTTTTGGGAGAGGAATCGTTTTTCTTCTGCTTTTTGTCCTATTTTTTCAGCATGCCGGCTCGGAAGTGGATTTCCGGGCGGTATATTGGGACAAGCTTACCGATGGCACTCCGGTTACCGTGCGTGGAACGCTGTACAAAAAAGAACAAAAAAACGATCAGTATCTTTATTATCTGACAGGCTGTACGACAGCCTTTTCAAGCGGCAGTATACGGACAAATGATGTAGCTGCCTATCTGAAGTCCGATGATTATTCAATCGGACAGATCCTTACAATTGATGCAAAATTAAATACGTGGAAGCCTGCGGAAAATGAGGGCGGCTTTGATGCAAGAGCCTATTATCTGAGCCAGAAAATTGATTTTTCCATAAAGTCCTGCCGGATACGTGCGGCATCTGGGAAGAAAAGCCGTTATAAGGAATGGCTGCTTCATATAAAAAACCGTATGGGTGCAGTCTATGAGAAATGTCTGGATGAGGTGGATGCCGGAGTGCTAAAGGCAATGATCCTTGGCGATAAGACAGGCCTTGACAGTGATATCCGGGAGCTTTACAAAAAGAGTGGAATTTCGCATATTCTTGCAATTTCAGGGCTTCATATCTCTTTCATTGGAATGGGCTTTTATAAGCTGGTCCGGCGGCTTGGTATGGGCTTTTGGAGCTCTGGCGTACTTGCCGGAGTTATGGTAGTAAGCTATGCGTGGATGAGTGGAGCTTCTGTATCTGCAAAGCGGGCATGTGGTATGCTGCTCTTTGCACTTTTTGGCATGGCACTTGGAAAAAGCTATGATATGCTGACTGCGATGGGCATCCTTTTGGCAGCACTTCTCTGGAATAATCCGTTTCTGTTTGGCTATTCGGGCTTTGTGTTTTCCTTTGCGGCTGTGGCGGGAGTCGGGAGTGTCGGAAAAGTACTTACAGAGGGAAAGCGGGGAGTGCCGCAGGCCTTTTTGATGAGCTTTGCCATCCAGCTTATGACACTGCCGCTTGTGGCATGCTATTATTATGAAATCCCGGTCTATGCCGTTTTTCTCAATCTGTTTATTCTTCCAATGGTCTCTTGGGTTGTATTATCCGGAGTGTGCGGAGGGCTTTTTGGACTGATCTGGAATACCGTATGGGTGAAGGTGCTTTTTCTTCCAGCCAGGCTGATCTTAGCGGTCTATGAGTGGTTATGCATTAAAATGCTTCAGCTTCCCGGTGCGCAGTACATCTGTGGGAAGCCAAAGCTGGTTCAGGTGGTGTTTTATTATGTGCTTCTTGCACTGTTTGTCACCTCTCTTGCAAAAAAGAAAACGATTCAGAGGACAAATCCGGAAGAAAGCAGGAATAAACACAAACATACGTTTGCACCATGGAGGCTTATCGTACTTCTTTTTGTGTTGTTTTTTCGTGGAACACAGGGCTTTGAAATGGATATGCTTGATGTGGGGCAGGGGGATGGAATTTATCTTCGGACTGGTGAAGGAAGCAGTATTTTCTTTGATGGCGGAAGTACAGATGTCAAGCAGGTGGGGACGAGGCGTATTTTACCTTTTTTAAAATATCATGGAGTCCGGCGGGTCGGTTACTGGTTTGTTTCTCATGGCGATAAGGATCATATTTCCGGTCTGCTTGAGGTGTTTGAGAGCGGATATCCGGTCGATTACCTGCTTATCTCTGCGTATATGCCAGAGGATGAGGCATATGAGAGGTTAAAAAAGGCAGCAGAGCAGAACCATACTAAGATTGTGCCGCTTAAAGCGGGCGATAGGATCTGCCTGGGAAATGCCGGTTTCCAGTGCCTTTTTCCAACGGAAGATTATGCAAAAAAGAGAGGCTGGGAGAGGAATGCCTGTTCACTCGTGATCCGGTATGAGGAAGCCGGGGTGTCTGGATTGTTTGCGGGAGATTTAGATACCGAGGGGGAACGGGCACTTGTTAGAGACGGGAGCGTGCAAAAGACGGCACTTTTTAAGGTGGATCATCACGGCTCTGCCGGTTCGAATTCAAAAGAGCTTTTAGAGGTGCTTGCTCCGGAGCTTGCCGTGATTTCCTGTGCAAAAGAAAACAGCTATGGACATCCGGCAGAGGAAGCTCTTCAGAGGCTTTCCGATGCGGGCTGTGCGATTTTTTATACGATGGAGGAGGGACAGATCCGGATCCGGTATGAGGAGGGCGGCTATCGTGTGGCGTTTCCTTGTAATAAGTAACAGGAAAAACTTACAACTGTCTTGACACTTGTAATGACGGAGAGTATAATGGCAAAAATGAGATTGAACAATCGGTTTAGAACCAACCGGAAAGAGGAAACAAAGTGAAAGAATATTATGATGCCATTATCGTAGGAACCGGTGCTGCGGGACTATACTGCGCACTGAATCTTCCGAGAAGGAAAAAGATTTTAATGATAACCAAAAAGGAAGCAGACCAGTCGGATTCCTTTCTGGCACAGGGCGGAATCTGTATGCTCCGCGGGGAAGAGGACTATGCTGATTATTTTGAAGATACGATGCGCGCTGGTCATTATGAGAATGATAAAAAAGCCGTCGATCTGATGATCCGGAGCTCTAATACGATCATCCGAGATCTGTTAAACCGTGGAGTGACATTTGTAAGGGATGAAAATGGCGATCTCGCTTTTACGAGAGAGGGAGCACATTCTCAGCCTCGAATTCTTTTTTATGAGGATGTCACTGGAAAACAGATCACACAGACGCTTCTCGACCGTGCAAGAGAACAGGAGAATATCGAAATCTGTGAATATATGTCGATGGTCGATATTATTGCAAAGGATAATATCTGCAGCGGAATCATTGTAATGGATGAAAACAATAACGTCTATCCGGTCTATGCGCCATATGTTGTATGGGCATGCGGCGGTCTTGGCGGTTTGTACCAGAATTCTACAAACTTTCCGCATATTACAGGGGATGCCCTTGGAATTGCCATGAAGCATCAGATTGCCATGGAACATATCGATTACATACAGATTCATCCAACAACACTGTACTCGAAGAAGCCGGGACGCAGATTTCTGATTTCGGAATCTGTGCGTGGAGAAGGCGCACTGCTTTATGACAGAAACGGACAGCGTTTTACCGATGAACTTCAGCCGAGAGACCTTGTTACCGCTGCAATCCATAAGCAGATGGAGAAGGATGGAACGGACTTTGTATGGGAGGATATGCGTCCGCTTGGTGAGAAAATAATCATGGAGCATTTCCCGAATATTTTTGAGCGCTGCATGGAGGAAGGGTATGATCCGAGAAAGGAGCCGATTCCGGTTGTTCCGGCACAGCATTATTTCATGGGCGGCATTAAGGTAGATCTTGGCAGCAGGACAACGATGAAGGGCTTATATGCCTGTGGAGAGACAAGCTGCAATGGTGTCCATGGGAAGAACCGTCTGGCAAGTAATTCACTGCTTGAATCCATGGTATTTGCCAGAAGGGCTGCGGATGACATTTTGTTTGGGCCAAAGCCGGATAGCTGTTTTTCACAGCGGCCGGACGTAAAACGCTATGAGGACAAGGAAGAGATCCTGTCCGGTTATCATGATCTTGTAATAAATGAGATGAAAAAGATGGGAGTAAGAGTATGAATACAATCACAATGAAAATGCAGGCGGATGAGCTGATTCTTATGGCATTAAAGGAGGATATTACAAGCGAGGATGTGTCTACAAATGCCGTTATGCCGGAGGCGAAGGAGGGAACCGTGGATCTGATCGCAAAGCAGGATGGGATCGTTGCAGGGCTTGAGGTCTATGCGCGTGTATTTGAGCTTCTGGATGCGGATACGAAGGTTACATTTTTCTGCAAGGATGGCGATGCAGTGAAAAAGGGAGAGAAAATGGCGGTTGTAACAGGAGATATCCGGGTATTATTATCCGGGGAGCGTGTAGCGCTCAACTATCTCCAGAGAATGAGCGGAATTGCCACATATACACATGAAGTAGCTGCACTTCTTGAGGGCAGCCAGGTGACACTTTTGGATACAAGAAAAACAACACCGAACTGCCGTGTATTTGAAAAGTATGCGGTGCGCGTCGGAGGAGGCTCAAATCACCGCTATAACCTTTCCGATGGAGTACTTCTAAAGGACAATCATATTGGGGCGGCAGGAAGCGTAAAACGTGCCGTAGAGATGGCAAAAGCGTATGCACCGTTCGTCCGTAAAATTGAGGTCGAGGTTGAGACGCTTGAACAGGTAAAAGAGGCAGTGGAAGCAGGTGCGGATATCATTATGCTTGATAATATGACACCGGATCAGATGCGGGAAGCCGTAGCGCTTATTGCTGGACGGGCCGAGACCGAATGCTCCGGCAATATTACGAAAGAGAACATTGAGACAATCAAAGAAATCGGGGTTGATTATGTATCGAGTGGTGCATTGACCCATTCTGCACCGATTCTTGACATTTCCATGAAAAACCTTCATGCAGTCTGAAGTATGTACGAAGATTTTGGAGTTGTCCGCAATTTATAATAAAAATCAGGAGAGAAAACGATGACAATAAAAGAAATCCAGCAGGAGATCCTGCGAATGAAAAAAGAACAGAATGTATGCATTCTGGCACACGCCTATCAGGGACAGGAAATTTTAGAGGTTGCGGATTACATGGGAGACTCCTATGGGCTGAGTGTACAGGCCCAGGGAAGTGATGCAGACGGAGTGATTATGTGTGGTGTGCGTTTCATGGCAGAGACCTGCAAGATCTTAAGTCCGGACAAAAGGGTGTGGCTTGCCAATCCGGAAGCGGGATGTCCGATGGCAGAGCAGTTAAGTCTTGAGGAGCTTCGCAGACTAAAGGCAGAGCATCCGGGCTATGCGGTTGTTGCGTATATTAATACGACATCGGAGCTGAAAACAGAATGCGATGTCTGTGTGACATCCTCATCTGCTGAGCAGATCTGCAGACAGATGAAAGAGGATAAGATCTTATTTATTCCAGATCCAAACCTTGGAAGCTATGTGGCAGAGAAGATTCCGGAGAAGACGTTTGCCTTTTACCATGGCGGCTGTCCGAGACACCTTGTTGTGACACCGCTTCATGTCAAAATGGCAAAAGATAAGCATCCGGATGCCCTTGTCCTTGTTCACCCGGAATGTAAAAAAGAGGTTGTTGCACTGGCTGATTATGTTGGCTCAACAACAGGGATTATGAATTACGCAAAAAAATCCGATGCAAAAGAATTTATCATCGGAACAGAGAACAGCATCGTCGAGCATTTGCAGTTCGAATGCCCAGACAAGCAGTTTTATCCGCTTGCTGTGCAGCTTACCTGTATGAATATGAAGGTAACGACACTGATGGATGTATACAATTGCTTAAAAGGAAGAGGCGGAGAAGAGATTACACTTCCGGCACACATCATGGAAGGTGCCGGAAGGTGTATCCACCGCATGGTAGAGCTTGGGGGCTGATTACAAAACTTTACTTAAGAATTCCTGTAATCTTGGATTCTTTGGTGCCGTAAAGATTTCGGCTGGAGAGTTCTCTTCCTGTATGGTTCCGTCATTGATGAACATCACACGGTTTGCGACTTCCCTTGCAAAGCCCATTTCATGTGTGACGACAACCATTGTCATGCCGTCCTCTGCAAGCTCCTTCATAACGGAGAGGACCTCACCGACCATTTCCGGGTCGAGTGCGGAGGTTGGCTCATCAAAAAGGATGATATCCGGATTCATGGCGAGGGAACGTACAATAGCAATTCTTTGTTTCTGACCGCCTGAGAGCATGGAAGGGTAGGAATCTGCTTTATCGCTTAAGCCGATGCGCGCAAGAAGCTCCACTGCGCGTGCATCGGCTTCTTCTTTTGTCATTTTTCCTAATTTGACTGGTGCAAGCATAATGTTCTGTTTGATTGTCATATTCGGAAACAGGTTAAACTGCTGGAAAACCATTCCGATTTTTTCCCGGACATGGTTAATGTCAACGGAAGGATCGGTAAGATCCGTTCCCTCGAATAATACCTGACCAGATGTTGGTGGTTCAAGCAGGTTTAAGGAGCGCAGAAAAGTGGATTTTCCGCAGCCAGACGGTCCGATTAATGCGAGGACATCCCCACGGCGGATTGTTGTGGAGATCCCTTTTAAGACATCATGATTTCCAAAGGATTTGCACAGATCCTTCACCTCTAAAATAATCTCTGGAGTAGTTTCTTTTTGTATTGTCTGTGTGGTATTTAATTTATCGCTCATTGCTTCTTAACCTCCTTTCAAGAATTCCAACTGCTTTGCTTAAGCCGACAACCATAACAAGGTAAATAAGAGCCACAGAGATGAGTGGGATCATTGCCTGGAAGGTTGTACTTCTTATGATGTCGCCGCCTTTGGTAAGATCCATAAGACCGATGTAGCCGCTGATTGAGGTTTCCTTTAACAGACTGATAAATTCATTGCAGAGAGCCGGAAGGATGTTTTTGATTGCCTGAGGCAGAATGATGGCACTCATGGTCTGTCTGTAGTTTAATCCAAGGCTTCGTCCGGCTTCAAACTGTCCCGGATCGACTGCCATAATACCGGAACGGACAATTTCGGCAACGTAGGCTGCGGAGTTTAAGCCGAAGGCAACGACAGCAACAAGAATTTTACTTGTATTGACATTGGCCAGGATCACATAGTAAATGATAAGGAGCTGTACCATTACAGGCGTTCCGCGGATGATTGTAAGGTATAGCTTACAGATTCCGTTTAAGAGGGAAAGTCCGCCGTTTCGGTCATGGCTTGTTCTTATAATTGCAATGATAAAACCAAAGCAGATACCGATCATAACTGCAAAAAGCGTGATCAGTAACGTGTTTCCAAGTCCCTTTAACAGATACATATAATTATCATTGTCAATAAAGCTCTGCTTCAGCTTGCCGGTAAAGGTCAGTGTGGTATTAGAGGCAGAGGCATCGCGCACGATAATGACCTGTTTGGACGTTGTGTAGGTATCTGAAAAATTTACGTTCTTTTTGCGTTCCTCAGTTACGGTAAAGCCGGATGCACCGACGTCTACTTTACCGGAGGATACGGCTGTGATGATGGAATCAAATGCCATATCTTCGATTTTCAGCTCCATGCCAAGCTTATCACAGATTGCCTGCATAATGTCGATATCGATTCCGACAACTTCACCATCGGAATAGCTTTCATAAGGCGGGAATTCCGCATTGGTTCCGATTGTGAGCGTGCCATTTGTCCGGTCAACATCCTTTTTTACATATGGATATTTGCCAAGCTCGGATTCAGAACCGATCCAGTTCTTATTAATGTCTGCGATTGTTCCATCTTCCTTTAATTCGGAAAGAGCGGTATTAATCTTATCCAAAAGCCCGGTATTTTCCTTTGCAAGCACAAAGGCATAATCCTCGTTTGTGAATTCTTCGTCTAAGAGACGGATGCCATCGTTTTGCTCCACGAATTTGATTGCCGGCTGTTCGTCAATAACAACGCAGTCGATCTTGCCCTGGCGGAGAGCCTGGATGGCATCGGCACCCTTATTATACCGTTCGACAACGGTTCCAGAGCCGTCCTTTTCATAGTCGGTGCAGTATAGATCACCGGTTGTGCCAAGCTGTACACCGATCCGTTTACCAGACAGGTCATCTGCGGAAGCGACAGGAGAGCTTTCAGAAAGCTCGGTGTTTTCTGCTGTCTTTGTCCCGCCGCAGCCGCTTATGCCAAGCATGCAAATCAGGACAAGAAGCAGGGGCAGAAATGCTTTTTTCATTGTCTTCATAATGATCTCCTCTGTTATGTATTTGAAATAAAAATAGGTTTCTCTGCATAAATATACAGCGTACAAAGTATATCACAGATTTGCTTTTAAAAAAAGGTGTTTTTGTGTTAGAATAGCAGGTATGAAGACAATTGATGAAGATATTAAAACAGGACAGCTCAAACAGGTGTATCTTCTTTATGGAGAAGAGGCCTATTTAAAAAAACAGTATAAGGACAAGCTTTTGCATGCACTTGTGGAAGAGGGGGATACGATGAATTTTACCGTATTTTCCGGAAAGGACATAAATCCAAGGGAGGTTATCGATCTTGCGGAAACACTCCCGTTTTTTGCTGACCGCAGGGTAATCTTAATCGAGGACAGTGGATTTTTTAAGGGCTCTGCGGAAGAGCTTTCGGCATATCTTTTAGAACCGGCAGAAACGGTCTGCTTTCTTTTTTCGGAGAGCGAGATTGATAAGCGGGGAAAATTATATAAGGCAGCGGCGAAGGCTGGAAGGGCAGTGGAATTTGGAAAACAAAATGAGGCTGTGCTTACAAGATGGATTACCGGGCGCATCAGAAAGGAAGGAAAGCAGATTACAAAGGATGCGTTTTCACTGTTTCTTGCAAAAACCGGAACAGATATGGAAAATATCGATAAGGAGCTGGAAAAGCTTTTGTGTTATACGCTTGAGCGGGATGTGATCGAGGAAGCGGATGTAGAGGCGGTTACAACGGAGCAGATCAGTAATAAGATTTTTGAGATGGTGGATCTGATTGCAGGGCACAATCTGTCCGCGGCACTTGACCGTTATTATGACCTTCTGGCGTTAAAGGAACCACCGATGCGGATTTTATATCTGATCACAAGGCAGTTTCATATCCTGTTAACCGTAAAGGTCATGTCAGGACAGGGGTTTGGAAATAAGGACATTGCAGCAAAGGCAGGGTGTCCGGAGTGGACGGTCAGGAAAAACAGCGCACAGGCGAGAGGCTTTTCGGTGGCGCAGTTAAAGCAGGCGCTTCTTGATGCAGTATCCTATGAGGAAGCGGTAAAGACGGGACGCATGAATGATCAGATGGCGGTTGAACTGTTTATTTTACAATATAGTAAAAAAGAATAAAAAACTCCGGCAGCATGACGGTACTGCCGGAGTTTTGTATGTTTAGGGTGATAAAAATAAAATAATCTGTGCCGATTAAGCTACGCCGTTAACAAGCTTTGTTAAACGGGAAACTTTTCTGGCAGCGTTGTTCTTGTGGTAAACACCTTTTGAACAAGCACTCTCGATTGTAGAAGTAGCGCTCTTTAAAGCAGCCTCAGCAGCAGCCTTATCCTTTGCAGCGCATGCAGCCTCTACCTTCTTAATAGATGTTTTTACAGCAGATCTGATTGCTTTATTTCTAGCAGCCTTTGTCTCTGTTACTAAAATTCTTTTTTTTGCAGATTTAATGTTAGCCAATCTGTACACCTCCAACGTATAATATATTGTTATTGTTCATGATTGTTACATTAAAGCCGGACACGGACGATTCAATGTAAACATACTAGAATAGGATAGGCGATAGAGGCTGTTTTGTCAATACATATTTTGAAAAAAAGTGGAAAAAATAGAAAAGCAGGATAAAAGTTTACACAGGAGGGGAAATCTGATGGAAGACATGTACGAAATCCGGACAGACCTGGCACTCGAGACGCAGGAAAAGCTGCAGGAAGACAATGTGGATGTGCACGGGGTGCGTTTTCTGGAAGAACGAAAGGGTGCCGGGATGACCGTAAGCACCGTTGTGATCGAGACGGAGAATGCCGCAAAATCAATGGGAAAGCCTAAGGGACGTTACATTACGCTTGAGGCAGAGAATTTATCCGAGGATGATGAGGACTATCACAGGGAGATCTCGGAAGAACTTGCTTCTATTATAAGAAACATTCTGCCGGGAAAACGGTTTACGGCAGAGGAACGCAAAAACATAAAGGAGGGAATTTCCGTCTCTGTGCTCATTGTAGGTCTTGGAAACCGTGGTGTGACACCGGATGCCTTAGGTCCCCGCGTCGTTGATAATCTGTTTATCACCCGGCATATATTCCGGGAATTCGGAAAATATGCCTTTGGCAGTGAAAAGACGGGAGTGATAAGCGGCATTGTACCGGGAGTTATGGCACAGACTGGCATGGAAACCGTTGAGATCATCCGCGGAGTGGTGAAAGAGAGCCGGCCGGAGCTTGTTATCGTAATCGATGCACTTGCAGCACGGAATACAAGAAGGCTTGGCAGGACAATCCAGCTTACGGATACCGGGATTAATCCGGGAAGCGGAGTCGGAAACCACAGGAATGCCATCAATGAGAAAAGTCTTGGTGTTCCGGTTATCTCGCTTGGTGTCCCTACCGTTGTCGATGCTGCAACGATTGTTGCAGACGGCATGAGTGCGCTGCTTCGGGCGATGGGAGAATCGGAGAGCCTAAAACATCTGGGAGATCATTTTGACGCGCTTGGAAGCTGCGAGAAGCAGGAGCTTGCAAGGGAGGTGCTGTCTCCACAGCTGCATGGAATGTTTGTTACCCCAAAGAATATTGATGAATCGGTCAAGCAGTTAAGCTTTACAATTTCTGAGGCATTAAATATCGCATTCCTTGGGAATAAGGAGGATCACTGGAACATATAATGCCTAAAGAGGTGATGTTCATTTGAAAATCCGTCCGAATGGAACAGGTCAGAATGGAAGGAGCCGTCATGGGCTTCTTCTTTTTTTTGCAATAAATATCTCGGTGCTTGGACTGCTTTTGTATTTCTGGGGGGCAGGACTCGCCCGGACAGCCAAAACAGATCTCGCGCTCAAATTTTATAATTCCGTATTGAAGATCTATGTGCCGCAGCTGTCTTATACGAATCAGAAGGAAGCGCCCGTATGCTATGGAGATATGCTTTCAGTGTTTCTTCCGGTATTTTCCGATTCGGAGGAGCGTATGTACTGTGAAGCAGGCATGGAGGAGCAGATGCGCTCGGAAAATCTGGCGGCGCAGGAAAATACAGAGCTCTCCCAGATGGAAAAGGAGAATGAGGCGGTGTCTGAGGCAGCGCAGGTGCCGGATACGGAAGCGGTAACGGAGCAGCCTCAGACGACAGTAACATCCGGGGGAGATGGTCAGGATACCACACAGAAGGCGGAACAGGAAAATCAGGCGGATGTACAGACACAGACTGTTTCTGCCACGGATAAAAAGGTGGTGTATTCCCTGGACCAGATGCGCGATTTTGATTACCTCAGACAGACTTTTTACCAGATCGATGCCAGCACGACAACCGGAAGTGACCAGTTAAACGTGGATAAGCTGCTTGCGGATAATGTGACCGTCGATAAGACAGCAGCAGGGCCTCAGATTTTAATATATCACACACATTCCTTAGAGGCATACAGCGATTCGGCACCAGGCGATCCCGCACAGACGGTTGTCGGAGTGGGAGAGTATCTGACAAAGCTTCTGACGGAGCAGTATGGATGGTCGGTGCTTCATCATACCGGAACGTATGATACGGACCGGGATTATGCCTATTCCTGTGCAGCGCCAGCAGTACAGCAGCTGCTTTCCGACAATCCATCGATTCAGGTCGTTATTGATCTGCACCGGGATGGCATTGCGGAGACAACACATCTTGTTACAGAACAGAATGGCAAACAGATGGCTAAGATTATGTTTTTTAATGGACTCTGCTATTCAACCTCGACCGGAACACTTACAAGTTATCCGAATCCATATCTTGACCAGAATCTTGCACTTTCCTTCCGGATGCAGCTTGCAGCAGGGGAGTATTATCCGGATTTTACAAGGCGGATTTATTTAAAGGCATGGCGGTATAATATGCATTTTTGTCCGAAGTCCATGCTGATCGAGGTCGGGGCGCAGACAAATACGCTTGGGGAAGCGATGAATGCGATGGAACCGCTTGCAGATATTTTAGATAAGGTATTAAGTGGTACGGCACGCTGAGGCATAACGCTATTTTTTAATTGAAAAAAGACAGATTCTCCTTTATAATTATCTCGATATTAGGCAATTGCGAAACTCACAGAAAGTAAAGCGAACATGTACTGTGAGTACAAATAATAAGCAGGTGCTTCAGAGCGGCCGGTACTTAGGCGGCGTATTTTGGCGCCTT
>CAKRLN010000029.1 GCA_934359535.1 uncultured Lachnospiraceae bacterium | reverse complement strand
ACTCCTGCCTCTTGCATACGGTTATGAAGTTTATCCACCTCTTCCGGTTTGAATTTTACATAAATTCCTTTTGAATATTCTTTCACTTTTCTTTTCCTCCATTTCTTTTTCAAATTTGTAATTTTAGAAATCATTCTTCCGGAGGCAATCGGCAATTTCTAAAATTGGGCAACAAAAAAGCAACCGATATTACTCGATTGCCATGTTGTTACTCTTGCGAAACTATTCCTTTTTTCAAAAAATTTGTAAATATTGCCTAAATGCTTTTGCTGATTCTGTTGCAAATCCCAAAAAGTTCTTATTCCCAAAATATCTGAGATGGTTATTTGTGGCTCCCATTTAGTAATATCATTATCTTCATAATATCTGATAGTTCCAAACTTAGAAGCCGTGCTGCCTTTTCCATCAAGAATCTCATTTGCCTTTTCAAAATCGTCAAGAAGAACTGCCATCTGCATTACTCGTCCGGCTCTGTTATGCTTTACAATGGATATAATGCCATCCTTCTTTAAAACTCTTGCTAAAGCTTTTATCACAGCAGCTTTATCATCAATATATTCCAGCACATTGTGACAAATAATCATGTCAAAAGTCTCATTTTTAAATGCAGACAAAGCATTAACATCACCGACAATCTGAGTGTATTCATAATCTTTCCATGCATTAGAAAGCATTTCCTTGGATGGCTCTATAGCAGTAACATCATTTTTTTCAGCGAAATGATTCGCCGTAATCCCTTCTCCACTACCAAAATCAAGAATCTTCTTTCCTTCCATGTCTCCAAGTTGCTTCCATACAATTTTCTTAAATAGTCTCTCCCATGCGGGAAGATCTGTAATATCATGCATCTTTCTCTATCCTTTTTCTCTTCATTTTACCAAAACTCCACTGAAGAACTGCTCCTGAAATGCAATCTGCGCATAAATTTCATTATCCGTAGGAATCTCTACATCTTCAAGAACTATGCCTTCATCATCACATGGAACTACAATCCATTTTGTTTCATTATCATCGTATCGATGATAAACAGCAATAACTTTACCCGTAAATTCCTGTTCAGCAGATTTTACCCCCAAAAGATAAATGTCCTGTTCAGCCCCATCTCCTCCTAATAATCCGGAAACATACCCATAATTGACCGGATAATGCAAATCCTTATGGCGTGGATGGAAACTACCCATAGGGCGGTCAATTTTTCCTTTTACAACCTGACCAATAATACTCCGATATCTATCAGCAGGTATAGGATTTGCTTCAAAGCCAAACAAATCTCCCATATTTAGGCAACAATCGCCTTTATCATACATTTCCTTAATCTCATCAATAGTAAGCCACTTTGTCTGTACAACTTCTTTGGTTGTTGCTCTTATTAAATCTGGTTCTTCCATTGTTTCAAAGTAAAAGGAATCTCTTATCCAATTATGACGCTTACCATCATAAGCAGTCGCAATCTTCGTAGCTAATATACAGGCATCCTGCGCTTTTAAGGAAATGCCTACTTCTTCATAAACTTCTCTAAGTGCAGCATCTAAGCTTGTGTCACCGGATATCGCATGTCCTGCCACAGTTTCCCATTTTAAAGGATCCGTGTCTTTGTCAGCCGAACGCTGCGATACCAAGTATTTTCCAGTCCTGGCATTCTTAATCCAGACCATGACCCACATGTGAAATTCATCTTCCTCCAGGGTTCCCTGTTCTCCTCGAAGGCAAGTTTTCCCAGTCCGTCTTCTATCTTTTGTGTATACATCCCATACTTCTCTCATACGTCACACCGCTCCCCATCTATCATTTATAATAGTTAAATCATCCTAAATGCTTTTAACGCCTTTACAATCGCATCCTCTTTTTCCTTTGTACACTGTAGTTGTCTGGAATCCTCCGACTTAGGTAGATTAAAGTTCTCTCTAACTTCAATTCCACACTTTCTCTTCACCTGTGCAATGTATAAATTACTTACTTTCATCCCATCATTATGCTCTGCCACGTATTTTTTAATCTCCTCGTATGTAGCCTGTCTACGCTCCGCTTCGGTCCGCGCTGGGCAAAGGTCCCCTGGACCTTTAGCGCCTCTCCGCAGCTGTCAAATCCATCTCATCCATATCAAGTTTCACATTCACATGATGCTTCGCTTCATGGAGTTTGGACATATTATTTTATTTTCTCGCTAATAAACACACCATCTCACAATGTCTCGTCATCGGAAAAAGATCAAATGGTGTCATCTCCTTTGCACGGTATCCGTGCTTTGTCAGGTACTTTAAGTCTCTTGCAAGTGTCTCTGGATTGCAGGAAACATACACAACCTTTTTCGGGGAAAGCTTAATGATCGAGGATAAAAAGGCTTCATCACTGCCTAAGCGCGGTGGATCCATTATCACAACATCCGCTTTTTCCCCTTTGTCTGCCATACGGACCATAAACTCTCCCGCATCTTCATTGTAGAATGTAATATTATGGATATCATTGCGTTTTGCATTGGTAATTGCATCGCGCACGGCATCCCGATTCAGCTCTACTCCAATCACTTCCTTCGCATGCTTTGATGCAATAATGCCGATCGTTCCGGTTCCACAGTATGCGTCAATAACCTTTTCTTTTCCGGTCAGTCCGGCACTCTCAATTGCTTTTTCGTACAGATACTCCGTCTGCTCCGGATTAACCTGATAGAACGATGACGGCGAAATCCGGAATGTACAGCCGCAGAGTTCATCCTCGATATAGCCCTTTCCATAGATTGTAATATTACGTTCCCCAAGCACCATACTTGTCTTTTTATTGTTGACATTAATGATAACTGTGCTGATCTCCGGATGGTTTTTGCGGATAGCTTTCACAAAATTATTCTTTGATGGAAGAATCGGGCTGCCAAGCACAAGCACAACCATAACCTGTCCAGTGTGATATCCCTTGCGGATTAACACATGGCGGAGCAGTCCATAGCCGGTATCCTCATCATAGGTTTTGATCTTAAACGAACGGAGCAGCCCCTTGATGTCCTGAATAATTGCGTCTGCCTCCTGGTTCTCGATCTGACAGCTTTCCACATCAACAACCTCATGTGTCCCCTCTTTATAGATGCCGGAAATAATCTGTCCGCGCTTTGTGCAGTCAAACGTTGCATGCACCTTATGCCGGTAGTGATATGGATCTTTCATGCCAACAATCGGACTTACTTTTCCAAACCCGGAAAGAAGTTTTCCTACGTCCTTCTGCTTCAAGTCCAGCTGCCTGTCATACGGCATTCCCTGATAATCACAACCGCCGCATTTCTTTGCATACGGACAGGAGCCATCGGATTTTTTATGTCCTGGCTTGCCTGACGCTTTCCTTTCTCCTGCCGAAACATGCTTTCTTTCTGGCTTTCTTTCCGGCTTTCTTTCTCTTCTGGCCTTTGCTTCTTTCCCTTGTCCAGACTGTGTTTTCCTATTATATCTGTTTTTATCTGCCATTCGTTTCTCCTTATTCTATTTTCCTGCGGCACACTGCACGAGAAACATCGGTGTTGCGGAAAAATTAATTTTTTCTTCCATAGACCAGACGTTTTTCCACACATCTACGTCTGCATGCACCTGTTTTCCACCAAGCGCACACAGGATATCCATATCCCACTGTGGACGGATTTTTGCGGAAAGCGGCGCTGCCTTTGCGATTGCCTCCATCCGGTCAATATCGGTGCAAAGATACTCGTCCTTAATACCAAGCTCCTCCGTTTTTCTTCGATCTGCTTCATATTCCTGACGTTTTTTATCGTCATATAAATAACTATACCAGTTTGCATCAAACACAAGCAGCTGTCCATTTGGCTTTAACACACGGAGCCATTCTTTGTATGCCAGCTCCGGCTTTGGCAGATTCCAGGTAAGATTGCGTGAAAGGACAACATCAAACGAGTCCATGGGAAAATCCAGTCTCTGTGCATCCATTTCAAGAAACTGTGGGTGCTGCCCAAATTCCCTTGCAATTTCTGCTGCCTCTGTGAGCATTTCCTTTGTATAGTCAACCGCCGTTACCGCATAGCCCAGCTCGGAAAGAATAATTGCAAAAAATCCCGGTCCCGTCCCAACCTCAAGAATACGAATCTGTGCTCTGTCGATTTTCGTATCTGCCGCTGCGTTTCTTTGTTCTTTATACCACTTTTGGATCTGGCTGTCGAGGTATTCCTGCCAGCGCCTGTGCTGTGCGGTATAAAGCTCATCCCTGTTTACCTCTGAATAGCCCTTTGCACGATTTCCCCAATAAGCCTGGTTTGCCTCCTGGTATCTGAAATTCTCTTCCTCATTTTCCCAAACTTTTGTTTCCATATCCATTTCCTTATTTATCTTCCAGTTTCTGTTTTTCATCTTACTTTCCTGCCCGTACAAGAAACATCGGTGCCTCTGGCAGATCCCGTTCCTTTAAAATCCGTTTTCCTGCATCAACGTCTGTCCTGATACTGGAAAATCCGATTTCCGCAAGCACCCTTTCATCCCATACAGGGCGGCTTTTGCTGCTGATTGTCATTGCATTCGCAATATACGCATTTTCCACTTCCAGCGCATGGGTCATTCCTTTATGTCCGTAAGGGCTTTTCGGGTCTGCAAGTCCCATCTCATCCAGTGTCAGCGCATGGCTGTAGCTGGCATCAAAATTCAGTAAAATTCCACCGGGCTTTAACACTCTGTGCCACTCACGGTATGCCTTTTCTACATCAGGAAGCGTCCATGTCAGGTTTCTTGAAATTACAAGATCAAAGCTCTCATCGGGAAAAGAAAGCTCCATCGCATCCATTACAAGATACTCTGCCTGCTTGTCGTATTTTCCTGCAAGTACCTTCGCTTGCGCAATCATCTCCGGTGTAAGGTCAATTCCAGTCACCCTATGCCCCTCTTTTGCCAAAAGGAGCGCAAAGTATCCACCCCCCGTTCCAACATCCAGAATGTTCTTAACTTCATCTCCCTTTACATGCCGTCTGATCTCCTTCATCCAGTCCTCGCTGATTTTATTATGAAGCTCTGTTTCCCTTACCTCGGAAAAATCCTTTGTCCTTTTCGCCCAGTAATGAACTACCCTTTTTTCTATTTCTAACATAGCAGTCTTAGTCCTTTTATATTCTTATAACACCTCAGAGCCCCACTCATGCTTTTGCAAAAAACTTATTTTTCTATATCAAGCTCTGATGTAATCTCATAGTAGTCGCTTGGGTGTGCTTCCAGCCCCGTTACCTTTTTATTTGCAACAATTGACATCTTTAAATGCGATATAAAAAGAAACGCATGATCATCAAGCATCGTCTGTGTCATCTGCACGGCAAGTGCTGCGCGCTCTTTCTCATCAAAGGTACGACTCAGCTGTGCCTCAAGCTTTTCAAGTGTCTCATTATAATAACCACCGCGGTTTTTCGAGGCTGAAGACAATGCATGGGTTGTGAAAAAATACTCCGGATCCCCGGTTGGTGCACATACAAAGGCACTGGCATAAATATCCCACTCCCCGCGTGATACATAGTCCAGATGATTTGCAGTACAGTTGACAGACAGCTCAATCCCGATCTTTTTTAAATCTGACTGCACACTCTCTGCAAGAAGCGGCAGCTCCTGGCGGCTTGGGTACGTAAGCCAGCGGAGTGTAAGCTTTTCTCCATCCTTATCCACATACCCATCCCCATCGGTATCCTTCCACCCTGCCTCGGCAAGAAGCATTTTTGCATGCTCTACGTCATAAGCGGCTGCCGTCACTTTCTGATCTCCAAAGGAAAACTCCGCCGGAAACGGTCCATTTGCCACGGTTCCATTTCCATCTAAAAGCACATCGGTAAAATCCTTTTTGTTGACAGCGGATGCAATTGCCTCCCGCACCTTATCGTCCTGCAGCACCGGAGTGTCAGAATTCATCTGTGCAAAAAAAGAACGTGATGTCTCGCAGGAAGAAGTCGTATAATTCTCATTCTCGAAAAGCGGAAGGCTCGCATACGGAAGTCCATATGCCGCATCCAGTTCACCGGACTGCAGCGCCATGGTAAGTGTGTCCCCATCACGGATCGTTTTCACATAAATTTTATCAAGCTTCGGTGTTCCTCCCCAGTATTTTTCATTTTTTACAAGGGTAAGTCCACTGTCTGTTTCTACCTCCTGTGCCACATATGGCCCGGTTGCAGAAACATTTCCATCCTCCGAAATCCCTGCCTCCATATCAATAATACAGCCATATGGATCGGACAGATAATGAAGCAATGCCGGAACCGGCTCCGTTGTCGTAAGCGTAAGCTCCATTCCATCCGCTTTAATATCCTTGATCTTCAGATCTCCTGCTGCACGCGGATGAACTGCGATCAGATCCTCAAAGCATTCCTTTACCGCCTGCGCATCCATGCTGCGGCCGCTTGAAAATGTAATTCCGTCACGCAGCGTGATCCTCCATGTCATATCATCCACATTTTCATAGGAGGCTGCAAGCCACGGTGTGAGCTCCATCGTATCCGAATAGCGAAACAGCGTTTCCCCGATTCCATAGCGGATGCATGCCCAGCCGGAATATCCATTATGCGGATTGACATCCGACTCGTCATTCTCTGCATTAAAGGTCGTATCTCCATAAGTAAATACTTTTTCCTTCTGCCCTGTTTCATCTACAGGCTTTGCCCCCTTACAGCCGGTAAGTGCCAGTGCGGTCAATGCTGTTACAAGCATGAATACCATAATCCTTTTCATAAATTCTTATTCCTCCCAAATCTTACTTTCCCTGACGAATTTTCCAGCCTGCATAATAGCAGTCCTTGTGCAAAGCTGCTGCACCGCCTCCCTGTCATGGCTGATAAAAAATAACGATAGCATCTCTTCCTGTTTCACCTGCTTTAAAAGTGCAAGGATCTGCTTCTTTGTGTCCGTATCCAGTGCACTTGTGATCTCATCACAGACTAAAAGCTTTGGCTTTACAGAAAGCGCACGCGCAAGTGCCGCTCTCTGGCACTGTCCGCCACTGACCTGACCCGGATAACGGCTGGCGAACTCCGGTGTAAGCCCCATCCTGATAAAAAGCTCCCGCATACGTTCCCCTGCACTTAATCTTGACATCCCGGCATTGCGCATCCCCTCCATAACGGCATCCCCAAGTGTCTGTTTCGGATCAAACGATTCTGCTGGCTGCTGGAATACCATCTGCACGCTCTGATAAAAAATCCGCCTGCTTCTTCTGGAAAGCGCATAGACATCCATCCCACATACCTCGACAACACTTCCCGGATCTGGCCGGATCAGTCCGGTAACAATTCCAGCGGTTGTGCTTTTCCCGCTGCCGCTCTCCCCCATCAGTCCAAAGCTCTCACCTGCTGGTATGACCAGCTCTTCAATCTCTGCCGCTATAAAGGTGGCTTTGTTTTTTCGATATGTTTTTTTTACATGATGCAGATTAATCACAGATTCCATCACACGCTCCTCTTTCCAACTACGTATTTCTAATCCTGCAGTCTTACGGTTCGTCTGCACTATGCTTTGTTCGTCCACACGGACAAATGTCCATCACGGATCTCGCAGATCCGGTCTGCTGCATATTCAGCAAATTTCAGATCATGGGTAACAAGGAGTACCGCTGTCTGCTTTTGATCACGAAGAAGCAAAAGCTCCTGCAGCACCTGCTTTTGTGATTTCTCATCCAACGCACTCGTCGGCTCATCTGCAAGCAGAAGTCCTGGTTCTAAGCTTGCTGCAAGTAATACTCCGATCCGCTGATTCATCCCACCGGACAGCTCAAATGGATAACTTTTTAAAATGCGTTCTCCATCTGATAGCTGAAGCTCCTTCATCATCGCAAATGCCTTTTCCCGAACCTGCCTTTTTGTGCATTTCTTATGAGCGTGCATGCTTTCATAAAGCTGCGCCTCAATCGTCCGTACCGGACAAAGGGAAGCTTTTGTATCCTGAAAGATCATGCCGATCTCACTCCCCCGCAGCTTCCGGTATTCCTTTTTGTCAAGCCTCGTCAGCTCCACCCCATCATAGCAGATGCTTCCCTCTTTTATTACACCATCCTTTGCAAGCAGTCCCAGAATTGCACGAAGCAGTGTGCTTTTTCCACTTCCCGATTTTCCCACAACTGCAACAAGCTCACCGCGCTCAACTGCAAGGTTCAGATCCGATAAAACCGGATTGCCCTGATAAGACACCGTAAGCTGTTTTATTTCCAATAACGACATTGCATCCCCTTTCTTCCGTGTCTGATTTCTTACACATCCCAATAATCCCGCAGTGCTTCCCCAAACAGATTCAATACCGTAACGGTAAGAACCATCGCTGCTCCCGGTGCAAGCACCACCCACGGTGCTGTCTGTAGCAGGCTTCTTCCGTCACTCATCATAGCTCCCCATTCCGCTGCCGGAGCGACTGCGCCAAGCCCAAGAAAGGACAGTCCGGAAAGCTCCATTAACATCGTTCCAATATCAAGTGCAGCCGTGACAATCAGCGTTCCTGCAATATTCGGAAGTACATGCCGCACAATAATCTGAAACGGTGTATTCCCGGAAAACCTTGCTGCTGCAATAAATGCTTCTTCCTTAATTGAAAGCACCCGCTCACGCGCAAGCCTTGCATATTTCGGCCACGAAATCAGACTAAGTGCCAATACCGCACTTACCATTCCTCCATGAAAAACACTTGCCGCTGCAATTGCAAATACCATTCCTGGAAAAGCAAAAAAGATATCAGAAATCCGCATAAGAAGCGCATCCGGCCAGCCTCCCAGATACCCACAGCAGATTCCAACCACACTTCCAAGAAAAAGCGTCATCGTAACAAGTGCAAGCGAAGCAGCCACCGATGTCCTTGCCCCAAGAATTACTCGCGACAACAGATCTCTTCCATACCGGTCTGTTCCAAGCAGATGTTCTCTCCCCGGCGGAAGCAGCGTACTGGAAAGATCCTGCTCATACGGGTCCTGTGGTGCAATCCACCCCGCAAAAGCAGCCAAAAAAAGAAGTGCCAGAACAAGCACAAACGACACCGTCAGGCGAAGCTTTTTCTGATTTATGCAATTTGTTTTCTGACTCTTTTTCCAGCCTGACATCCATCTTTTCCTTTCTGTATTCTTGTTAAATCCCATAATTTTACACCCATTCGGATCAATAAGTCATATTAATCCCGTCGGATCTTTGGATTCAGCACCCCATACAACAGATCTGTAAACAGGTTCAGGATCACATAAATGACCGCCATCCACACAACATAAGCAAGAATGACCGGGTAATCCCGCATCGTTATGGCATCGACTGCCATTTTTCCGACGCCATCCCACTGAAAAATTGTTTCCACAACTGCGGTCCCGCCAAGCAGAGAGCCTGCGGAAAGGGCAAAAAGCGTCATCATCGTAAGCATAGTCCTCCGAAGTACCTGAAAGATCAGGATTCTTACCTCTCCAATGCCTCTTGCCCTGGCCCCTGTCACATAATCCTGATCCAGCTCCTTCAATACGGCCGCGCGTATCTGTCTGATATATTTCGATGCCATGGCAATCGCAAGTGTAGCTGCTGGAAGTACGACACGATTTCTGTTTCCTTCACCCGCAATCACGGGAAACCATCCAAGCTTTAATGCAAAAAAATAAAGTAGCAGAAGCCCTACCAAAAAATTCGGCATCGAATTTCCGATAAAACCAATCCCGCTTATCACATGATCGGTCAGGCTTCCCTTTTTTACTGCTGCAAGCACACCAAGCGGAATTGATACTGCAATTGTAGTTATCATAGAAATGACTGCAAGCTGGATTGTTGCTGGGAGCTTCTGCGAAAAAAGCTGCATAACCGGCTTCCCGGAAACCATAGATGTTCCCATGTCCCCGGTCAGTATCCCCCTCATCCAGTCCAGATACTGCACCGGAAGTGGTTCATCCAGTCCGAGCTGCTCTCTCAATGCATCCTTCTGTGCTTCGGTCATCGCTGTTCCACGACTACTCTCCATCACATCCACCACATCGGTATTTCCTGTATTTATCAGAAGAAAAGCAAGAATCGTAATTCCAAAAAGGATTGGTATCAGCTGGAGGAGCCGCGTTATCATATATTTTTTCATTGCGTTCTCCTGCATAAATGAATGTTACATTCCATTCTGGTATGACCAGAATAATTCATTTTGTTACTCCCTACATACTAACAGCAGAAGCCTTGCCACGCAACCCCATGCAGGGGTTATTTTTACCCCAAAAAGAAAAAGCCGGATTACTCCAGCTTTTCTTTAAATCGTAAATTTTTCCACCTATATCCTGTTATGCCGTTTCTTTTGCAATCTTTCTCCAGTTCAGGAAACCGTATGTTGAATTGATAAAGTTAATTGTCTTCATAATGATAATTAACAGTGCTGACGAATCACCCTGTAAAAAGATCATAATCCACATAACAATTGACAATGCATTTACAATTGCCCACATTGCCCACTGCTCTGAGAAACGGAGCAGATACAAAAAGCTTGCAACTACTGATACGACGGTTGTCAGTGAATCCATAAATGGAAGATTTCCGCCCATCAGCTTTAAGATCTGCATATATCCAAATACTCCGGCAACCGTTACTGCCGCAGTGATCAGCATAATCTTTGGTGTCATGGTACGGAATTTTACCTCTCCCCCCTTTGTCATATTCTTCTTCCATGTAAAAATTGCAATCGCACTTACCGGAATCGAATAGATCAGATTATACATAACCTCTCCGTAAAGCGGAATTCCCATACAGTTGATCGCATATAATGCACTGTTGATAATTGCAAAATACAGACCTGCAACCTTCCCCTTTGCACCAAGCACCAGATTCAAGCTGCTTGTTAACGTCATAACAAGCATAAATAAGCTTTCCTTCTGAATCCCCCATGCGGCTGTCTGTACAATCAGAACAACGGCAAGCCACGCTTTTTCCTTCCAGCTCCAGTCTGCAAAAAACTCTTTTATTTTATTCATTCTCCCATTCCTCCGAAATCTTTTGAAACACCTCATAATCCATAACCGGTCCTGATGTTCCTACAATTGCTGCTGCCGTATGATTTGCAAGTCTCACCACATCTTTTAATTCCATTCCTTTTGACATTCCTGCGATCACGGCACCGATATGGCTGTCTCCGGCACCAACGGTATCCACCACTGTTGTTTTAACGGCTGAAACCCTCTGCATCTCTTTTCCATCATAAAACAGTGTTCCATCTCCGCCAAGTGTGACAAATACGACATTGCTGCTCTTAGTATAAATTATTTTTACCGCATCCTCAACCTTTTCACACTTTGAATAATTCTTTGCCTCTGCTTCATTGATATGAAGAATTGGTTTTAATGCCAAAAGCTTCTCCATCGTCTCCGGTTCAATCTCTGTTATCATAGGTCCCGGGGCAAAAAAGATCGTCTTTTTCCAAACATCCGGCACATTTTTAAGCCAGTCCGTGATCACGCGTCCGCCCGCCCCGCATACCTGATAGCCTGCAATATAAATATTGTCATAACGGGACATGTCGATCTGGTCAAACCATTCTTTTTTGAAATGGCTCTCAGCTCCCTGAACCGTAATAAATGTCCGCTCTCCATCTGCCTCTACAAGACTTAAACAATATCCATTATCCTCTGTGGCATCCTCAATGACCGGCTCATACCCATTTTCCCTCATGCCTCTGCGGACAATATCTGCAAAAGGACCAGTTCCAACTGGAACACACAGATCATGCCCGTAGTTTAAATTCCTCAAAGTATTTGCGACATTATAAGCACAGCCACCAACCACTGTCTTTGTCTCCTGACACAGAATATCTTCCCCGCTTTTTGGAAGCCTGTCAATCTTCATCATCAAATCCACTATCGCAGCCCCGACTACTAATGTCCGCATGCTAGAATCTCCCTTCCCTTTATCAGAATATCGATATATTCATCAAAATCGGTTTCCGGATTCTGCACCCGCAAAAGTCTCGTATACTCCGGTTTTATCTTCGAATAACCAGTAAATGCCCCACAGATTGCAGTTGCCATGGCTCCGATTGTGTCCGTATCACCACCAAGATTTGCACACATAAGACAGCATTTATTCGGATTCTGCGCATAATATGCAATGGACACTGCTGCCGGAACCGATTCTATAATTCCAACCCCTGCTCCGATTACATCATAGACCTTCTTTAAAAATGCTGCATCATTGCCCGCATATTCCTTTGCGATCTGTATTCCGATCTTCACACGCTCGGCAAGCCTTGGACTGAATGTTTCACAGCCCCTTTTGTATCCCGCCTCTTCCACAGAAAGAATATCACTTAATACCAACTCAAAGTCGTCATTTACGATTGCAGATGCCACGCCTTCCGCAATCATGGCAGCACCGGCAATGGTAACGTCACTCGTATGTGTTGCCTGTGATACCCCATATACATAGTCCACAAGCTCCTGTCTCTGCTCCGGTGTAAACAGACATCCGATCGGTGCAATACGCATCGAGCTTCCATTCGATAACGCTTTGTTCGTGATTGCACTTGCATCCCTTCCATCCCGGAAATCTGCCAGCGCAACCTTTGAGGTTGGTCCAAGAATGTTATTCTCAAACGCATTTTCTTTCTCCGCCCATACAAGCATACGTGTTGCAATATCCGCAGCATCCGGCTTATAATCCTTCGCTTTCAATGAATCAAGAAGAACCAGTGCCTGACTAGTATCATCTGTAAACTGTGCTTTGCTGTAATTAAATGCCACATCATTTTCCTTTGGGCCATCGAGAAAACCCGTAATCTCCCCTCCGAAAAATTTTCTTGTTCTCTCTCGTCCCCACAGCTCCGCTGGCATTCCCATGGCATCCCCCAATGCCATTCCGTATAATGCCCCGGCAATCTTATCTCTTAACTCCATTGACTGCATTTCCTCCATCTTTATTAATACATATTAGGTAATCTGCTGTTAGCTCTATCTGATATAGTCATTCTTATATCCAGTTGTAATCTCCGCCTGTCAGCGCGAGCGACAACAGCGTGTCCATCTTCTCCACTTCCTCTTTGCCTTTTACCACCTGAATCAGCTTTGCTGTCTCCATGATCTTTGGCATTTCTTCATCTGGTCCGATCTCCATATCCGATTCTTCCCCGCAATACGGACAGACAAGCTGCGGTCCTACCTTTACATCCAGAAAGCGGCTTCCGCATTCCTTACATTCATAATAACCACACATTTCTGTGCCATCTGGTACATAGTACATTGTCTTTCGCTCCTTTTCTATCAAATTCTTCCCAGGCGTTTGCGAAACTCTCTTTTAAAGCTACTGCCCTAAACAACTCCTCCATGCTACGCCATTTTATTTATAAATTCTATCTTCATAAGTTTACCACATAAAGTTTGAACTGTAATCCAATAAACCGGTAATATGCTTTTCGATTTTAATGCGTTAAGCAATAGATAATAATTGCCTGCTGAACTACTAATAATGACTTTTTAAATTCATATCCAACAAAATATTCTGAAGCAATAACATCCTCAGATACCTCTTTCCCACGATAAAATGGCGGACACGGATTTAACAAAGCACCTTTATTTGCCTTATCCATTACAGCTTTCGTAACTTGACACTTTTTAAACGCTTCAAGTGCATGAGCTGGCAATGAATCTGTGCAAATAATATCTTTTCCAACTATTGCATCATCAATATTTTCATACGTTTTAAGACCTTCAATTTCATATCCTTTTCCACAGCACTGTTCAAGTGGAAATCCAAAGACATCTGACGCTTCTTTCCAAGCCCTTCCAATATTTCCATTTTCTCCGCAGAACAGGAAGCTATCCCTCTTAAAATCTGGATGCAGCTTTGATAATGAGTATAAATCTGATAGTATTTCACAAGGGTGATTGACATCCGTCATCGCATTAATAACCGGTACTTTTGCATATTTAGCGATCTTTTTCAATACCTCGATATTCCTGTGACGAACGATAATAAAATCCGCCCAATTATTAAGATAGCCGATTACATCTTGTAAATCCTCTTTTTTATCAAGTGTTTCTGTTGGAAATAAAATGGTCTGTCCGCCTAACAAATGAATCCCTTTCTCAAAAGAGACTCTTGTCCGAATACTATTATCAGGAAAAAACATTACGACTGTTTTTTCCTTAAGGATATCCTTATATTTCCTGTTATTTATTTCATCTGCTATAGTAAAAATAGCATTTATTTCGTCTATCGAATAATCGGTAATACGAATCATATTCTTCATAAATACCTCCACTTAACTGCTCATAAAACAGGAAGTTACCAACTTTTAAAATCCTTTATTATCTAGCATATACTTCCTTTCCTTCCTCTGCATAACTTATCCCTGCATGAAGCAATACACTGTATGATAAATGGTGCATCTGAATTTATCGATCAGCTTGCTATAAACAGTATTCCTTATACATAACAAATAATGAGCCACCTGCCAATATAAAAATTGAGAAAGATTACAGTCCTTCTGCTTTTACTCGAATTGCATAAAACTCCTGGAATGTATCTGGTTCTTCCATTATTGTTTCTTTCATAATTTTTAATCTCCGTTTGCCAACTCGTCTATCCAATACAGCAAATATTTTTACGATTAAATTTTCACTTTTAAGGCTCATTTCAATATCTTGATTATCAAACTCTGCAAAGGCATTATAAAAACAGCGTTGATCAAAAACCCCCAATTTTATAGCTGTATCGTCAATATACGCATTTTCTACTTTCATACGTTTCTCATATTTTTCGTCTTGGGGAAACATGTCTGCTTTCAACCAATTGTTCCAATAGCATCCCTTGATGATTTCTTTTCCATCATATCTTATCGCTGCCCGTCCCTCATGATCGTGACTCCTACTATATGATGTTGCATAAAACTGAATATGACCTTGCAGACTTTGAGCCAGATATTCCGTTTCCAACTTTTTTCTTATACCACTCCATGTTGCCAT
>CAKRLN010000028.1 GCA_934359535.1 uncultured Lachnospiraceae bacterium | reverse complement strand
GTACTTTCCTGCGTTTTAAGCAGTAATCTGAAAAAGGAAACGCTGGTTGAAAGAATAAGGTATCAGGGATAGCAGGTAATATGTAATGAACTGATGTTTTAGTAAAACATAACAAAAACATTGCGCGGATTTTGTAACGGGTTACGCGCTTAACCTTTGTAAAATATACATTGCTGTTGTACCATATAATCAGAAAATCAGAAAAAGGGGCGATTGATATGGCACAGAACAGGGTTCGGATTGCGGATGTTGCAGATTCGTTGGGGCTTAGTACCGCAACTGTCTCAAAAGTAATTCACGGCAAAACAGAAAAGATTTCGGATGAGACGGTTAAACGTGTGCAGCAGGAGCTTGAATGCTCCGGGTATATCCCCAATATGGCAGGCATTCTGCTTGCGAGAAATAATTCCAGAATCATCGGAGTTGTTGTAAATGACAATGAAAAGTATGAAGGCAGGGTTTTAGAGGATGGATTTGTGATGTCATCGCTGAATGCTCTTTCCCATGAGGTTAATGAAAAAGGATATTTTCTCATGATAAAAACGACATCTGACATCAGTGAGATTCCGGTGTTTGCATCTATGTGGAATATGGATGGGCTGATTCTGATGGGCTTTTGTGAAGCTGATTATGAGAAGTTAAGAAACCAGATGCGGATATCGTTTGTAGTGTATGACGGTTATTTTGAGAAATGCTCCAAGGTAGTAAATCTGGTCATCAATCATTATGATGGCGGTTATCAGGCAGGAAGATATTTAAAGGAACTGGGACATAAAAAAGCGTTATGCATAGCGGACAATTTCATTTGTATGGATAAGGAGCGCATAGAGGGCTTTCGCGAAGCCTTTAAACCGCAGGAAACATTAAGATGGGAGATACCAAAGACAGAAAAGGAAAGAATGTGCTTTTATGAAGATAAATATAGAGATCTGATAAGGAGCAAGGTTACCGCTGTTTTTGCAGTGTCAGATTTTTACGCGCTTGAGTTTATGAGGTTTTTACAAGGAAAGAACATTCGGATTCCAGAGGATATCCAGATGATCGGTTTTGATGACAACATGGCAAGCTGGGAAAGTAATCCTGCGCTTACAACGATTCATCAGGAGGCACCTCTTAGGGCAAAAACTGCAATCAGGTGCCTTGAGGCAATGCGCGATGGTGTAGAATGTGAGACAGAAATTGTGTTGCCGGTTGCGTTAATAAAAAGAGAAAGTACGGGGGAATTATCATGTCAAAGTTTATGAAATCATTGTGTAAAATTGCAATTCCTGTCACCTTGCAAAGCATGCTTCAGGCATCCTTTTCCATTGTAGACCAGATTATGATCGGACAGTTAGGAGAAACTAATATATCGGCAGTTGGATTATGCGGTAATTTTTCACTGATTTTTTCAGTGGTAATCGGTGCGGTAAGCACGGTTGCGGGGATATTAATTGCCCAGTTTATTGGTGCGGAAGATACAAAAGAGGCATGGTGCAGTTTTGATGTGAGTCTTATTTGTGGAATTCTGATATCCGCATTGTTCCTGCTTGCAGCAGGAGCTTTTCCTTCGTGGATTCTTGGACTGTACACAAAGGATGTGAGTATTGTAAATACCGGTGCGGTATATTTCAGGATTGTAGCATTTTCCTATATTCCAATGGCAGTCAGCAATATTTTATCCTCATGGCTGCGCTGTAAGGAGCATGCCACGATACCATTTTTGGCAAGCTTTGGGGCAGTTGCTGTAAACACAGGCCTTAACTATCTGCTGATATTTGGAAAATCTGGATTGCCATGTATGGGAATAAAGGGAGCTGCGGCTGCAACACTTATTTCGCAGGTGTTTAATCTGATATGTATTGTTATCGGATTTGTGCTATGTATCAGAAAGGATGGAGATAAGCCAGTATGGTTATTGCACTTTAGTAAAATTACGATCAGGGATTATCTGATTATGATTATGCCGATTCTCATCAGTGAGTTTTTGTGGAGCCTCGGACAGAATGTGGAATCTGCCGTCTATGGGCATCTTGGCACTTCGAACCTGGCGGCATACACACTTACCTGTCCAATACAGGGGCTTATTGTAGGGGCACTTAGCGGATTGTCAGCGGCTGCCGGTGTGATGGTCGGCAAGAGGCTTGGCAGGAAAGAATACGATGAGGCATACATAGAATCGAAGAAGATCATGTATGCAGGCTTAACCGGAGCAGTAGCCGTATCGACATTGCTCATTCTTCTGGCAGGAGTATATACCGGACTGTATCGTGTAGATGGCAGTGTAAAGGAGCTTGGAAGGATACTGCTTATTGTATTTGCCCTGTATGCGCCGGTTAAGGTGGAAAATATGATACTTGGCGGAGGAATTATAAGAAGTGGTGGTAACACCAGAATCATTATGATTATTGACATTATTGGAACCTGGGGCATTGGAATTCCACTGTGTCTGCTTGCAGCATATGTATTCAAGTGGGGAATCGTTGGCGTGTATACATTGCTTACCACGGAGGAATTATTCAGGCTTGCTGTATCGCTTGCTATTTTTAAGAGGCGCAAGTGGATGATTAGTTTATCTTAGGCAATTGCGAAACTCACAGAAAGTAAATTGAACATGTACTGTGAGCTTCGCAAATAGGTTTACGTAAGTCTTTTTAAAAAAGTAAGCGGTGTCATATGATATTTTTTCTTAAAGGCCCTGTGAAAATAAGAAAGGTTATGAAAGCCGACTGACAGGGATACATCCAGAATGGAAGTATTTCCGTGTTCAAACAGCTCGACGGATTTTTCCAGGCGTACGTTATTGATATACTGGATACATGTCATATTCATATGCTTTTTGAAAAAGCGCATAAAATGATACTCACTGAAATAGCACAGCTTCGCAAGTTCAGAAACGGAGAGTGCTTCTGCGTAGTGAAGCTCAATATAATCTAAAACGATCTTTAATTTGGCTGAAGAAGGATTGGCGGTGGCTGAAGCGTTTTTATCGCTGTACTGGAGTAAAAGGAATACGGCCTGCAAAAGAAAGGCTTTGAGCGCAAGCTCATATCCGAATTCCTGACCCTGATACAGTGTGGTGATCTGATTGAAGCATTTGTGCAGGGATGTATAGGCTGCATGCTGTGGCGTAATCAGACATGGCATGGCAAATTCATGGTTACACATGGGGGTAAGATAACGGGTAGAGCAGATATCCGTTGTATTGCCTCCGAGAAAATTCATATGGAATACATAGGTCTCCGAGTAGAATTCATCACATGTTCCAATGGAAATCGAATGCAGAAGAAGCGGGGGGATAAACAGGATATCCCCCTCTTTTGCTTCATACTGAATCAGGTCAATCTGATAGACGCAGGAGCCTTTTGTGATAAGCGTAAGCTCTGCTTCCTCATGCCAGTGCGTTGTAATGACTGGATAATCTGCTGCCAGTCTTGTGATATATTTCTGGATTGGGAAAAACACTTCTCCGTGCTTTGCATTTTCCTTCTGGTCCAGCTCCGGGTAATGCGGGGTGTTCATTTTTTATCTCCTATAGAATAGCAGTTTTGTGTTATAATATGAAAAAATAATACAAGAATTAATGAAAATAACACATTATAATAGCAGTATAATACATCAAAAATAGAAGTGCAACAGGTACAGAAATAAAGATAGAAATGAAATCGTTGCAGTTCACACTGTAACTTAGATCAGGAGGTCAGAAAAATACAATGAAATCAACAAACGGAAATACAAAATGGTGGAAACAGGCAGTCGTATACCAGATTTATCCGAAAAGCTTTCAGGACAGCAACGGAGATGGAATCGGAGATTTAAGAGGAATCATAAAAAGACTGGATTATCTTGAAAATTTAGGGATTGATGCAATCTGGCTCTCACCGGTATGCAAGTCCCCACAGGCAGACAATGGATATGATATTTCCGACTATCAGGACATCGATCCGATGTTTGGAAGTCTTGCAGATATGGAGGCGCTGATTGCGGAGGCAAAGAAACACAATATCCGAATTATCATGGATCTTGTATTAAATCACACCTCGAATCAGCATCGGTGGTTCGAGGAGGCAAAAAAGAGCAAGGATAATCCATACCATGATTATTATGTATGGCGGGATGGAGAAGAAGGCACTGCTCCGAATGATATGAAGGCAGTGTTTGGCGGAAGTGCATGGGAATGGGTGCCGGAGTTAAAGCAGTATTATTTCCATCAGTTTCTGCCGGAACAGCCGGATTTAAACTGGGAGAATCCAAAGGTACGTAAAGAAATCTACGATATGATCCAGTGGTGGATGGATAAAGGCGTTGGCGGTTTCCGTCTGGATGTGATTGATCAGATCGCAAAGGAGCCAGATTCGAATATTACGATTAATGGTCCAAGACTTCACGAGTTTTTCACGGAACTAAGCAGGGAAACCTTCCAGAAGGGAGACCTCATTACGGTTGGAGAAGCGTGGGGCGCGGATACGGAGCGCGCAAAGCTTTACAGCAATCCGGATGGGAGCGAATTTTCCATGGTATTCCAGTTTGAGCATATCGGATTAGATCAGCAGGAGGGCAAGGAAAAATGGGATCTTGCACCACTTCCATTTCTGAAATTAAAGCAGGTGATGGCACATTGGCAGAGAGAGCTTCATAACTGTGGATGGAACAGTCTGTTCTGGAACAACCATGATCTGCCGCGTATTGTTTCGAGATGGGGCAATGATGGAAAATACCGTGTAGAATCGGCAAAGATGCTTGCAATTTTACTGCACGGCATGCAGGGAACTCCTTACATTTATGAAGGGGAGGAGCTTGGAATGACGAATGTCCGGTATGAAATTGAGGATTACCGTGATGTTGAGATCCATAATATGTACAAGGAACGTATCGCAGCCGGATATAAGAAAGAAGATGTGATGAATTCGATCTATGCAAAGGGACGCGACAATGCAAGAACACCGATGCAGTGGGATGACAGCAGGCATGCGGGCTTTACCGATGGTACTCCATGGATCAAGGTAAACAGTAATTATAAGGAGATCAATGCGGCTGCCGAGATTCAGGATCCGGATTCGATTTTTTACTGTTATAAGACACTAATCCAGCTTCGGAAAGACTATCCGGTATTCGTGGACGGCGATTTTAAGCTGTTATGTGAAGAGGATAAAAATATTTTTGCATATGAAAGAAAAACGGCAGACCAGACCATGGTTGTTGTATGTAATTTCTTTGATCAGACCGTAGCAATGCCTTTGGAAGAAGCGTGCAAGGATAAGAAGATATTGCTTACCAATTATAAAGAAACAAAAGATCTGTCAGTTCTGCGCCCATATGAGGCAAGAATTTATATGAAATAAAGGGGCTGTCTAAAACCCTTAAAAAATAAGGAAAGAAGCTTCGTCATGCCTGCATGTAAGAAGCTTCTTTCCTTATTGTAAGGTGTTTTTTATCCGTTCAGTAAATTTGATATGAGCGGAAATTGTATAGTGAAGTTCTGAAACAAGCTTCTGATGAATCCGGTTTGGCGGTGCCATGTTATAGATCGTTCCATCGATAAGCTCAGCCCGTTGTCCTTCCGGGAGGGAATCATTTCCCGGTTAAAAAAAGATATCGAAAAATATCGAAAAATTACAAAAAAAGTGTTTCTTTCTGTCGAAAAAAGGAGTACTCTAGTATTATAAATATTTAAGGATAAATCCCATCTGATTAATAGAAAATAGAATGGGGAGAAGGAGGCTAAATGTTTCAACTGACGAGAAAAGAATTGACACCTGACCAGATGAAAAGGGCAAATATAACAACCTGTACGACTGTTACGATGGCATATTTGTTTTTTATTATTATTATCCTGACCTCGGCGGAACGGACAATGCTGGAAAAGATTGTATTTACCGGATTTTATGTGGTCTGGTATGGAATTACGGCGGCTGTTGTATATAAGAATATCACGAAGAGGATTGCGGAACTCTTTATTGCAATTGGCTTTTGTATTGGGTTTGGAATTATTTCCTATCTGCAGGCACCGAGTGTCATGATGCTTATTTTCCCGGTTATGATGTCTCTTGCAGTCTATCTGAACGAATACCTTATTGTATGGGGGACCGGTGCGACGATTGTCTTTGTTGTTACACGTATTGCGCGGATTATAGCACTGAATCCGGTAGATAAAGAGGCGCAGGTCAATACGGTTAATATGGTCATTATCTGTCTTATAATATGTGTATTCGGAAGCTGTAAGGCAATTAGGCGTCTGATTGAATTTTCGACAGAGGAGACAGAGGCGGTAGCCGAGAAAGCGGCAAAGCAGCTTGAGGTTGCAAGGGAAGTAGAGACGATTGTAAATCAGATCAATGTGCGGTTTACAGAGATTCGGAAGGATCTTGTACAGATTTCTGAAACGATCAACAATACGCAGACCGTTATGGAGACGATTTCGGATGGCGCGGACAACTGTGCGGAGCAGACCCAGACACAGTCAGAGAAGACGAATGAGATCCAGAATCGTCTTGGCAATACGAATGAAGCGGTCGGGAATGTTGTAGAGACAACGGAAAAGCTTCAGACGGTCATTGAAAACGGAAAAAATGAGTCGGATGAGCTGGCGCAGCAGTCTGTGATCGTAGATGAATCGACAACACAGATTTCAGAGACAATTGAGAAGCTTGTGGAGCATGTGAAGAAGGTATCCGGGATTACGGATGCAATTTTAAATATTTCGAATCAGACAAACCTGCTTGCCTTAAATGCATCGATTGAGGCTGCGCGTGCCGGAGATGCAGGAAAAGGCTTTGCAGTTGTTGCGGATGAGATTCGTGAGCTTGCTGAGATGACAAAGACCTCGACAGAGCAGATCACGGAGATTATGAATGAGCTTACTACAATTACAAAGGATACACAGATGGAACTTAAGAGTGCTGTGGACAGCATTGATGTACAGCGCGATAAGGTAAAGAGTGTACATGAAAGCTTCCAGGAGGTTGAGGAGAGCATTTCTTCTCTGGTTGACAATATGACAACGGTAAGCGGAGAAGTTTCTGCTGTTATGAATGCCAATGGAGTCATTGTAGATGGAATTTCTACACTTTCCGGAGTATCAGAGGAGATTGCAGCAAGTGCAACGGAAGGAAAGCATGATATGTCAGTATTACAGGATAAAGTTGCTGTTTTTTCCGGAGCTTTAGATAATACATATACTGCACTGGAGTATCTGAAGAAGACGGCAGCTGTGGAAGAAGACACAGACACAGCAGAGCTCTGATGGGGCTGTAACCGTTGCTGGTCACACTGTAGAGGGCACAGGAACTCAAGATGGGCATAGGTGGAAGAGAACTACCTATGCCCATTCAGTTTTCGTAATACGTTTGTTATATTGATGCTAACATCAGATCAATGCCCGCCTGTTCATAGATTTCCCGCGTACTGTCAGATAAGCCGTTATCTGTGATCACAAGGTTGATGTCATCAACAGAAGCATAGCTTGAGATTGAAGTTGTATCAAACTTTGTATGGTCAATCAGTGCAACGGTCTTTGCAGAGGCCTTTAAGCACATACGCTTCAGATCTGCCTCATAGATACTGAAATCGGTTAGTCCGTTTTCAAGGGAGAAGCCTCTGGCAGATACGAATGCAATATCCGTATGGATTTTTCCAAGCAGATCTGCACCGAGAAGCCCTTCGATTGAGGAGGATGCAGATGTCACAATCCCACCTGTCAGGATTACAGTAATTCCAGCGATGTCCTTTAAGGCAAGTGCGAGGTTGATACCGTTTGTCACAACGGTAAGCTCAGTAAAACCAGTCAGCTTCATGCCAAGTGTATAGGCAGTGGAACTGGCATCCAGAAAAATACACATATGGTCTTCCACCAGCTTTACCGCTTCGTTTGCGATTGCTTCTTTTTCCGCCTGGTTCTCAAGTGCCCGTTCATGGAAAAAATAAGCCCGTCCGGTTAGTTCTTTTTTATCTCCCGAATGATCCAGATATACAGCTCCGCCATGGGTCTTCGTCAGAAGCTTTTCCTTATCCATCCGATTCAGATCCGTCCGGATCGTCGTAGCAGATACACCGAGCAGCTCGCTCAGCTCGTTTGTTGTAGCTTTTCTGTTTTTCTCTAAATATTTTAAAATCTGTTGTTGACGTTCAATTAGCAGCATATCTCAACATAACTCCTTATTTCAATGTGAAACACCCGGACAGCTTTTTGCACCTGCGAAATGCGCTTTCGTTTTCCAGAACTGCTTTTGCCGGCTTTTCCTATTTTTTGTTATTATTATAATCGGTTATCCGGATAATTACCATAAAAAATAAGAAAAAAAGACCTTGCACTTGCGATTTTTTTTGAAATATAGCAGAAACGAAAATATAAATTTGTGTTTTGCTTATATATGCTTGTATTTGCTTTCGAAATATGTTATATTATGAGCGAAAAAAGTTATAATCAATAAACGTATTTATTTGGAGGTAATTACAATGAAATTTTTCGTGGACACAGCAAATGTAGAGGATATCAGAAAAGCGAATGATATGGGAGTGATCTGTGGCGTCACAACAAATCCGTCCCTGATTGCAAAAGAAGGAAGAGATTTTACCGAGGTTATCAAGGAGATCACATCGATCGTAGACGGACCAATCAGCGGCGAGGTAAAAGCAACAACTGTCGATGCAGAGGGGATGATAAGAGAGGGGCGTGAGATTGCAGCAATTCATCCGAACATGGTTGTAAAAATTCCAATGACAGTAGAGGGCCTAAAGGCTGTTAAGGTTCTTTCGTCCGAGGGAATTAAGACGAATGTAACACTGATCTTTACTGCAAACCAGGCAATCCTTGCTGCAAACGCAGGAGCAACCTATGTTTCACCATTCCTTGGAAGATTAGATGATATCAGCCAGCCAGGCATTGAACTGATCCGTCAGATCGCAGAAATCTTTGACATTTATGGATACGATACCGAGATCATTGCAGCATCCATCCGTAACCCGATCCATGTAACAGACTGTGCACTTGCAGGCGCAGATATCGCAACGATCCCATACAAGGTAATCGAGCAGATGACAAAGCATCCTTTGACGGATCAGGGAATTGAAAAATTCCAGGCAGATTATAAAGCTGTATTCGGGGAATAAGCCTGTTTTTCTAAAAATACCACATTAACGTAATAAAGTACTTGGCTTTTTCCTTCTTATTGTATATAATACAAGGTGCAGCGATTTCTTTCGGGTCGCTGCAGCAGAAGAATGATTTCGTGTTACTGCAGCAAAAAAGCATGGAAAGCGTGTTTTTCAAAGGGCATGTAGTCAGTAGCATGATTTTGAGATCGGAAAAGTCAGGAGGATAACAGACATGAATATTGTGTGTTTGGATTTAGAGGGCGTGCTTGTACCAGAGATCTGGATTGCATTTGCCGAGGAAAGCGGAATCCCGGAATTAAAGAGAACAACAAGGGATGAGCCGGATTATGATAAGCTGATGAAATGGAGACTTGGAATTTTAAAGGAGCATGGACTTGGCTTAAAGGAGATTCAGGAGACGATTGCAAAGATTGATCCGATTCCTGGTGCAAAGGAATTTTTAGATGAGCTTCGCAGTATGACGCAGGTTATCATTATCAGTGATACCTTTACCCAGTTTGCCGGACCGCTTATGAAAAAGCTTGGCTGGCCGACGATTTTCTGTAATACACTTGAGGTAGCGGAGGATGGTGAAATTACCGGATTTAAAATGCGTATTGAAAATTCCAAGCTTACGACGGTAAAGGCTTTACAATCCATCGGTTATGAAACAATCGCAAGCGGTGACAGCCACAATGACCTTGGTATGATCCGTGCAAGCAAGGCAGGTTTCTTATTTAAGAGCACAGACCAGATCAAAAAGGATAATCCAGATCTTGCAGCCTATGAAAACTACGATGAGCTGATGGCAGCAATCAAGGCAGCATTATAGTTTTTTATGAAAAAGACCTACGTTGAGAATTCAATGTGGGTCTTTTTTCGCGTTGCTTGAAAATAGGGCGAAGGCAAAGAGCTTGTGATTTTTTGTCCGGTAAGGAAACAGAAAGGTTTCATAAGAAAATATTAATTTCATTTTCAAAGTAAATATGTTACCATAATTAAGAAAATGGAATACGTTACAAAAGTAAAGGGAATCAGAGTCCGGGAATTTCCGGATGGATGACAGAAGGGAGCAGCAATGAGCGAAGAATTGAGTGAAAATCAAAATCCGGAATCCATTGGTGACGAAGCAGGTCAGAATCTGCATGAAAATCCGAACAGCCAGTACGGCAATGCGCAGTATGGAGATCCGAACAGCCAGTACGGCAATGCGCAGTATGGAGATCCGAACAGCCAGTACGGCAATGCGCAATACGGAGAATCAAACAGCCAGTACGGCAATGCACAGTATGGAGATCCGAATAGCCAGTATGGCAATCCTCAGTACGGGAACCCGAATCAGCAGTATGGCAATCCTCAGTACGGGAACCCGAATCAGCAGTATGGCAATCCAAATGGGCAGTATCAGCAGTATGGGAATCCGAATGCGGGCGGAAAAAGAAAGGGAGATGGCAAGGGACTTGGAATTGCATCCATGGTGCTTGGTATCCTTGCTGTTTTAACGTTTGCATTCTGTATTAATTACATTCTTGCGGTAATTGCAATTGTGCTTGGAATTGTACAGATCGTGAAGAATGAGAAAAAGGGCATGGCGATTGTTGGAATTGTAACATCGGTCATTTCCATTATCTTAAGCATTGTTCTGTGGGTTGGAATGCTTATGTTTATGAAAACCCCGGAATTTGATAAGATTATGAATGAATACGGAACCCAGTATTATGAAGAATATCAGGAGGAATATGAAGGGCTTGACATGCCGGGACAGGAATATGACTGCCCGGATTATGATACCAGCATTCAGCCGTTATAAGACATGGAACGGGTGATCACATATCAGGTAAAGGCACCAATGCCGGGGCAGAAAATAAGCGGATTTTTGAAAAATCTCGGATATTCCAGCCAGAACCGCATTGATCTGAAAAAAGATCCAAAGGCGATCTGGTTGAATGGGGAATGGGTACGCCAGAATCAGTTGCTTTCGGATGGGGATACGCTAAAGGTGTATATCCATGAGACAGAAAATTCGGACCAGATTGTGCCAGTGCAGCTTCCGGTGGACATTGTCTATGAGGATGAGGATCTGATGGTGGTCAATAAACCGGCAGGAATGCCGATCCATCCATCACGCAGGAATCCGGACAATTCACTTGGAAATGCATTGGCATGGTATTTTAAAGAGCAGAACAGACCGTTTGTATTCCGCTGTATGAACCGGCTTGACCGGGATACATCGGGGCTTACCATTATTGCAAAGCACAGCATCAGTGCGGCGATGCTTGGTGAGATGACGGCGGCAAAGACAAAGGAAGGACCTGGTGCAGAGGGAATCAAAAAGGAATATCTCGCCATCGTTCGTGGAACTGTCATGCCGCAACGTGGAACGGTAAATGCGCCGATTGCACGCCGGGAAAGTGAGCATTTGGAGCGTATGGTCGATTTTGTACATGGGGATCATGCGGTTACCCATTATGAAGTGCTGGAAGAAAGTGACGGCTACAGTCTTGTGCGGCTTTTGCTTGAGACCGGACGGACACATCAGATCCGGGTACATATGCAGTATATTGGTCATCCTTTGATCGGAGACTTTCTCTATAATCCGGATATGGAGTCAATTGGAAGACAGGCACTCCATGCATGGCGGCTGACCTTTACGCATCCAATTACAGGAGAACATATGTGCTTTACGGCACCGCTTCCGGAGGATATGTCCCGCATTGCACCGTGGAGAACAAAATAAAAAGGAGTAGAAAATGGAAAAGGAAATTATCTTAAAGGTGGACGATCTGTGCAAGACCTTCCGCCTTTCAAAGAAACAGCAGAAGATCCAGAACACAGCGGAAAAAACAAAAACTGCAGTGGATCATCTGTCTTTTGAGGCATATCGTGGGGAGATCTTTGGTCTGCTTGGACCAAATGGAGCAGGAAAGACAACAACGCTCCGGATGTTATCAACGCTTATCAAACCAGATTCTGGGGATGTGCTTATCAATGGGGTGAGTGTGGTAAAGCAGCCAGATCAGGTAAGGGCACAGATTGGTTTTTTGACAAGTGAGCTGAAGCTGGAGGAGTTTTTTACTCCGAATTATCTTTTTGATTTTTTCTCGGAGCTGCATCATGTACCAGCGGATGTCCGGGAGACACGTAAGGCAAAAATGTTTGCACGGTTTGGAATCGATAAATTTGCGGAGGTAAAGGTTGCCAATATGTCAACCGGAATGAAGCAGAAGACATCGCTTGTCATCTCACTTGTGCATGATCCAGACATTGTTATTTTTGATGAACCGACGAATGGATTAGACGTTATTACGGCAAAGACGGTAACCGATTTTCTTGCAGAATTGAAGGAAGAAGGGAAAACAATTATCGTTTCCACACATATCTTCAGTCTTGTTGAGCGGCTCTGTGACCGTGTCGGAATTGTGATCAATGGAAAAATGACTGTCTGTGACACGCTTTTGGAGCTTACCGCAGACAAATGCTTAGAAGACAAATTCTTCGAGATTTATATGGAAACGGCAGGTGCAGAAGATGGGGAATAATGTGATTACAATTATAAAAAAGGAATTTGCGAGGTTCTTTGGGGATAAGCGTATGGTATTTACAACACTTTTGATGCCGGGGCTGATCATTTACATTATGTATTCGTTGATGGGGCAGCAGTTTTCGGATATGGAAGATACAAGTAAGGATGTCTATGCAGTTGAAACAGTCGGACTTCCGGCTTCCATGAAGGCATTCATGGATATGGACCAGGTGGATTTAAAGGAAGTTGACGCGTCTAAGGAGAAGGCTGCAAAGAAAGACCTAAAGGATGAGAACTTAGATCTTCTGATCGTTTTTCCAGAGAATTTTGATGAAGAGATGCTTACTTATGATGCGATGACAGCAGCAGGGCCAGCACCGGATATTTCGGTATACTATAACTCAGCATTCCAAAAATCCTCAGCAGCCTACACGCTTTTTACAGGCTACAGTGATCAGGTGGAATCAGCACTTGCCAATAAGTTTGACATCAATGCAGGCGATGACTGCTATGATGTTGCAAGCAGCGAGGATCAGATGGCACAGCTGTTTGCAATGATGCTTCCGATGTTCATTCTGATCTTCTTATTCAGCGGCTGCCTTGCGATCGCCTCTGAATCGATTGCCGGTGAGAAGGAGAGAGGAACGATTGCAACGCTGCTCGTTACTCCGATGAAGCGGAGTGAGCTTGCACTTGGCAAGATTTTAAGCCTGAGCGTAATCGGTGTTTTAAGCGGTCTGTCCAGCTTCCTTGGAACGATGCTTTCCCTTCCAAAGATGATGGGCGGGATGGGAGATGCAAAGCTGGAAAATGTTTACACAGCCGGCGATTATGGAATGCTTTTTCTTGTGATTGTTACAGCAGCACTTCTTATGGTAGGTGCGATTGCGATCATCTCTGCGTTGTCGAAGAGTGTAAAGGAGGCAAGTACTGCGGTTATGCCGCTTATGCTTGTTGTGACAGTGCTTTCCATTTCAACGATGGTCGGGGATGGCGCGTTAAAAGCGTTTTACTGGTATCTGATCCCACTTTATAATAATGTACAGTGTCTGGCCGGTATTTTATCGAAGGATTATCAGATCATCAATATTGTTGTTACGGTGATTTCAGATCTGGTATATTCAGGAATCCTTGTCGGGGTTCTTACGAAGATCTTTGACAGTGAAAAGATCATGTATACAAAATAATATGACGACTTCCCCCTGTGGATTTCCACAGGGGGATTTTTTACTTTTGTCACATTGGCATAGTGACAAACATAAAGGAGTTTGAGTTGAAAAAGTTGTGCAGGTTACCTATAATAAAATTAACAAAAGACAAATGCATTTGCTTTTCAGAGAAAAATTGGTTATCAAAAAAGGAATGGGGAAAATACTATGAAAGAAAAAGTGCAAAGCTTTGGTCGGTTCCTAAGCGGCATGGTAATGCCAAACATTGGTGCCTTTATCGCCTGGGGATTTCTGACCGCATTATTTATTGAAACTGGATGGTTTCCAAATGAAAAATTAAGCAGTATTGTAAGTCCGATGCTGACTTACGTGCTTCCAATTCTGATTGCCTATCAGGGCGGCAAATTAGTCGGCGGCGACAGAGGTGCAGTCATGGGAGCCGTTGCAACGATCGGTGTTATCTGTGGAACCGAGTATACGATGTTTATGGGAGCCATGATCATGGGACCCTTCGCAGGATGGGTGATCAAGAAATTTGACAAGGCAGTGGAAGGAAAAATTCCAGCCGGCTTTGAAATGTTAGTCAATAACTTTTCCGTTGGAATTCTTGGTCTGATCCTTTCCATCCTTGGATATTATCTGATCGGACCATTTATGGGCGGTGTGCTCATGGTATTAAACACAGGGGTCCAGTTCCTTGTAAACCACAGCATTTTACCACTGGTTTCCGTATTTGTAGAGCCGGCAAAGGTACTGTTTTTGAACAATGCAATCAACCATGGAATCTTTACTCCGCTTGGAGCAGAGCAGATTACAGAAACAGGAAAATCCATTTTCTACCTGATTGAGACAAACCCTGGACCGGGAGCTGGTGTGTTACTTGCATACTGGATCTTCTCAAAGGATAAAAAGACAAAGGATTCCGCACCTGGAGCATTGATTATCCATGTACTTGGAGGAATTCATGAGATTTCCTTCCCGTATATCCTGATGAATCCAATGTTACTTCTTGCAACAATCGCAGGAAGTGCAGCAGCACTCATTTATTACTCAATTCTTGGCCTTGGCCTTACCGGACCAGCTTCACCAGGAAGTATTATTGCTTACCTTGCAATGGCACCGAAGGGATCAACGCTTGCCGTTTTACTTGGCATCGTGATTGCCTGTGCAGTATCACTTGCTGTTGCAGCTCCAATCATTAAGATGACTGAAGACAAAAAACATGTCAGTCTTGATGATGCAGAAGCACAGATGAAGGAAATGAAAGCAGAATCCAAGGGACAGAAAACAGAAATCCCAAAGGAAGAGAAAAAGATAAACGCAGCAGACATCCATCATATCGTATTTGCCTGCGATGCAGGAATGGGATCAAGTGCTATGGGTGCAACGGTTTTAAAGAAGAAATTAAAGGCAGCCGGACTTGACATTGAAGTAACACATGCATCGGTATCGGATATTCCAAAGGAAGCACAGATCGTTGTTACCCACCAGGATTTAAAGGAGCGTGCTGTAAAG
>CAKRLN010000027.1 GCA_934359535.1 uncultured Lachnospiraceae bacterium | reverse complement strand
GTGTACAGATCACGATCGTATCAATAAAGGTTCCGGTCATGCTGACAAGTCCCTGACGCACCGGCTCCTTTGTCTGGGCTGCTGCTGCTGCGATCGGCGCACTTCCGAGTCCTGCCTCATTGGAGAAAATACCACGCGCAACACCCTTTTGCATGGCAACAATCATACTTCCGACTGCTCCACCTGTCACTGCCTTCGGGGAAAATGCAGCCTTTACAATTACCGCAAATGCTCCCGGAACCTCTTTGATATTGCAAAGCACAAGAATCACAACAAATACCACATAGATCACTGCCATAAACGGAACCACAATCTGGCTGACACTGGCAATACGTTTTACCCCGCCGATCAGAACTGCTGCAACACAGAATGCAAGAATTAAGGATGCAATAACAACCGACCAGGAATATTCCCCAAGGAACGGAAGAATCTGAACACAGTGTTCATTCTTCGGATCAAAAAAGCCATTCACCGCACTTGAGATACCATTTACCTGACTGAAGGTTCCAATACCAAACAGACCAACACATACCCCGAAAAATGCAAACACTTTCGCAAGCCATTTCCATTTCTCGCCCATGCCGCGTTCAATATAGTAGAATGGTCCTCCAAGGCTGTGTCCATCCTCCGCAACCACGCGGTATTTCACTGCCAGAAGTCCCTCGGAATACTTTGTTGCCATTCCAAAAAACGCTGCAATGACCATCCAGAATAATGCTCCCGGTCCACCCGCACCGACAGCAGTTGCCACACCGACAATATTTCCGGTACCAATCGTCGCACTCAGTGCCGTACAAAGTGCTGCAAAGCTTGAGATCTCACCCTCAGCTTCCTCCTCATTCTTTACCATCCACTTCAGTGCCAGCGGAAGTCTCCGAATCTGTAACAGACCGAGACGCACTGTAAGGAGAAGTCCTCCACACATAATCAGTACCATAAGTGGTACGCCCCAGACGAAGTTATCCACTGCCGCCAAAAATTCATTCACTGCACTCCACATTTGTTTCTTTCCTGCCTCTCATCATTTTCAATGGATACCTGCTTTCTTCTGCTGCTATCCATTGTTGTCTTAATCCGGCTCATGCCGGCTGCATTTTTCAAGGTCCGGAAACGAAGAATGCACGCTGTCCTCTGTTCAGGAATTTCCGAATAAAATATCCCATATATGAAGCATATATGGGATAAGAAGATTCACATATAAGTATTCCGATATATCTTCTGTATATCATACACAATGATATCTTCTCTGTCCTGTTGCCTGAGAGATTCCTACGCCATCACGCGTGTTGCACCTTCGGCCCCTGGTTCATCCAGGTGTCTCCAGAGAGTCGATCCATTTGCAGTTGCACCGGATACAGCCGGCACCTGAGAGTGTTACTCCTTCGGTAGACTTGCGTCGTTTTCCTGCAAACTTCATCTCGAAAATTGCTCTAATCATAAATATATCGTTCTTTACTTATAAATGCAAGCTCTTTTATTAATTTCATTAAAATACTATTGTTTTTACCCTTTACTCCTCGGTCAGTTTATCAAGCTCTTTGACATACTCCGTCTCACTTGCCGTCTTGTGGTTCGCCTTAGCCGCATAAAGGTTCACTGCGGTCTGCGATTTCTTGATCGCCTGCATTGTTCCGGCTCCTGCAACACATCCGCCTGGACATGCCATTCCCTCTAACAGATATCCTGGATATTTACCAAGCGTTGCCATCTTAAGAAGCATCCGGCAGTCCTTTAAGCCCTCTGCATTGGCAACCTTGATCTCACTTTCCGGATGATCACGCTTAATCACATCGACAACTGCCTGCGCAACACCGCCTGCAACTGCAAAGTTGCGTCCATCCGTAGAAACATCATTGACACCCTCCGGATCTTCCTCCATCTCCTCAAGATTTAAAGACCTCGCTTCGAAAATTCCCGCCATTTCCTCAAAGGTCAGAACGAAATCCACATCACTTCTTACATCCTTACGCATCGCTTCTAGCTTCTTTGCTGCACATGGTCCGATAAACACAACCTTTGCCTCCGGAGTGCGGTTTTTAATCAGCCTTGCCGTAAGCGTCATTGGAGTAAGCGCCATGGAAATGCATTTCGCATGATCCGGGAACAGCTTCTTTGCCATCATCGACCATGCCGGGCAGCATGACGTTGCCATAAATGGAAGCTCCTCCGGAACCTCCTTTAAGAAGTCCTCTGCCTCCTGCTTTGCACAAAGATCTGCTCCGATCGCAACCTCAACAACATCTGCAAAGCCAAGCGCACGCATCGCTGAGCGAAGCTTCTCCGGTGTAACCTTTGGTCCAAACTGTCCGACAAATGCTGGTGCAACCGCTGCATAGACCTTTTCTCCGGACTGGATTGCACGGATTACCTGGAAGATCTGCGATTTATCTGCAATCGCTCCAAATGGGCAGCTCACGAGGCACTGTCCACAGGATACGCATTTATCATAGTCAATATCTGCACAGCCATGCTCATCCGAAGAAATAGCATCCATTCCGCATGCCTTGGCACATGGACGCTCCTGTACGATGATCGCATTGTAAGAGCATACACTTGCACAGCGGCCACACTTAATGCACTTGTCCTGATCGATTGTAGATCTTCCGGTTACACGGTCGATGGATACGGCATCCTTCGGGCAGACCTCCACACACGGATGCGCAAGACACCCCTGACATCCATCTGTCACATGTACCCGCTTCTCAGGACATGCATTGCATGCAAATTTAATGACATTAATAAGCGGCGGAGTATAATAGGTCTCCGGTTTGTCTGCCTCAGACACCCCATCCGATATTGGCGCATGCTCTGACGCACCGCGGTTTGGAAGTCCCATTGCAAGTCTTACACGCTCTCCAACAATCGCACGCTCTAAGAATACATCATTCCGGAAATTCCCCTTCTCTCCCGGAATGATCTTGTATGGAAGCTCTTCCATCTGCTTATGTACATGCCCGTCCGCATGATATGCCAGATCCGCAACCTCTTTAAAAATCCGACGGCGGATCTCCTGAATTCTTGTTTCTACACCTCTCATAGTGCTAATCCCTCCTTGAGCTACTAAACCTTCTTTTGTTGTAAAAACGACATTTTACTAGTTTCGTTTTTTATTGACAAATTTTTATCAATATCCACGAGTTCATTATAGCAAATCCGGACGGATAGTTCCACTGATTCTCAAAAAAAGAACCGCCTTTTTCAGCGGTTCCTTTTTAATGCATAGGCAGTGATAAGTGACACCAGGGGAACTGTCATAATCACCCCAAGCGTTGCCGCAATTCCCTGAATGATTTCAATGCCTATGGAATACATATTTAATACCTGATAATATTCATAATTGTAGCTGTAGATATAGACAAAGGTATTCAGGGAACCACCTGCAAAGGCAAGAATCAACGTATTCGACATTGTTCCCATCATATCCTTTCCTACATGGATGCCGGAACAAAACAACTCCTTTTTATCAAGGCCTGGATTTTTTTCATGGATCTCATTGATCGTACTTGCAACTGACATCGCAACATCCATCACTGCCCCCAGAGCCGAAATTAAAATTCCGGCAAACATCAGCTCCCCAACCCGGATGTTCGTCATCTGCCCAATATAAATAAGACTCTCCACATCATCCACATTATAGCCGGATATGTATGTAATCTTTCCGAATATCCATGCAAAGAGTGCCGCGATTGCAACTCCTGCGATCGTTCCTGCCATTGCACATTTTGATTTTACGGTAAATCCATCGATCAGATACATCACTACAACCGTAGTTAATACAACCATACTTACAGCAGCCCAAATAGGAGATACTCCACGATAGATCAACGGAAGAAATAAAAAGATAATGCAGCAAAATGTAAATACAAGTCCAACTGCTGATTTAAACCCTTTCATTCCGCCAATCAGAATAAGCATGATCAAGAAAAATCCTATGATCGCATAAAGCTGGATGCCTCTGTCATAATTATAAACACTTACCGTTGTCAGATTATCTGACTCGCTGATAATTACGATCACATTAAGCCCTTCCCTGCACTGTGCGCCATACAGATAGGAAGATGAACTGGAAGCATCCAGGATTTCTCCCCTATGCTTTCCAGTCCGGATCAGAACCTTTACCTGCTGGTTTCCTGCTCTTGTTCCATCCTCAGATAAATTGTCATCTGTTACTTCCACAACACGCGCCTTTTCAAAGCTTCTTCCATCCGTTGACATAAGCTTGGTCTTGTCCACCCGGTTCAGAAAAAATCCAAAGATCACGATCACTGCAACACAAAGAACCACAGCACAAAGCCTTTTTCTGTTTTGCGAACGTGTCATAAATTACTGTTCTCTTTTCTTCTCATTTTTTCTGCGAAGGATAACTCCTGCTCCAATTGCTCCAAGTCCTGCCACGCATGCAAATGTCCATCCCGCAGCATTCATGGTATCTCCGGTTTTTACCGTGGATGTTACCGTATTTTTTGTAGTATCTGAAGCGTTGTTCTTTCCATTCTTTGTATCCGCTCCTGTCTGTTTTGCCTCCGTCTGTTCTCCTGCTCCGTTTTTATCCGGCTGCTGTTCATTTTGACCCGACTCATTCTTTTTATCTGTTTCCTCTGTTGAACCCGGATTTGGAGCTGGATTCACAGACTGCTTTTTCTCTAAACCGCTTCTTGCTGCTGCAAGCTTCTCCACTGCAAGATTGATTTGGGACTGTGTTGCCTTCTCATCCAAAGCCTGTGCTGCAGTAAGCTCATCCTGAAGGGCTGCCCAGCTGCTTTCTGTATAATCCTTCTCTGCAAGTGTTCCATTTGCAATCTCACTCTGAATTTCTTTTACCTTAGCGGAAAGCTCTGACTGATCTGCTGTTTTTACGATCGTAACCGTGTTGTCAATATTACTGTCATTATCGGTGCGATAGGTATTGATCGTCATGGTTGTCTCGGTTACATCAATCATCGAGTAGGTTGGAACATCCTCCTGCCATCTGTTTGCAATATAAGACTGTTTCCTTGCTACCAGGTCATAATACTTACTTCCAGAAGAGCTTCCTGCTGTCAGGTATAAAATACCCTTTGGATCTACCGCGTATTCGGTATCCTCCGTAATCCGGCTGTCATCCATAATGGACTTCAGATAGGTAAGATAACTCTTCTCCAGTTCATCTGTTGTGTCATCCTTAATGTTTCCCTGTGCTGTTGTAACGGTTCCTTCTCCGCTGTAATCAACATCCTTTTTTAACATTGCATCAAATTCATCATCCGTGTATTCGGTCTGATTTACTGCCTGGTCTCCGGATAAGAATTTACTTCTGGAATATGCATGATCATGTCCGGTCAGGACAACATCCACACCGTATTTTTCAAATGCCGGTGTCAATGCATATCTTAAGTTCACGATCTCCGGCTCATTTGAATGCTCTGCTGAACCATAAATATCCTGATGAAGTGTAACTACCTTCCATTTACAGTCTGAATTTTTTTCAACGGTATTCTGAATGAATTCAATATGCTCCGCAGAGTTGGTATCCTGCGTATTTAACATCATAAAAAGCACACCGTTGTACGTAAAATAATAGTCTCCGCCAACCTTGCCATTGTCACCAAGGTTACTCATGTTTGGCAGGTTAAAATGATATGTGTAATTCTCATTATCTGCATCGTGATTTCCAACCGTTGTTGCAACCGGAAGTGCAGTAAGTGCCACTGGTGAAAGATATCCTGCGTATTCAATCTCACTTGTTGTCTTATCTTTTTCTGGTGACTTCTTTGCCGTTGTCTGGATCTGGTCTCCGGCAGACACAACAAAGTCTGCTCCTGCATTCTGGATCTTATTTAAGGTCTGCGTCCAATTGTAGCTGTCATTCGCAACCGCGTTGCTCTGTGCATTATAAAATTCCGCCGTCGCCTGCCCCTTCATCTCATTCGATGAACCGATCTGTGGATCCCCTACAAACGCAAACGAAAACTGATCTGCTGTTCCAGTCGTAAAGGAATGGACTGCCTTTCCTTTTACCTGATAATAGTAGGTTGTTCCGGCTGCAAGTCCGGTAATAACCGCTTTATTGCTTGTATAAGTAATTCCTGATTTATCTGTGCGCCCAGTGTCAACCGATGTCACCTCCACACTCTGTCCATCACTCAGATCTGCTTTCTGCCCATAGATCAAAGATGTCTCATCACCAGACTTTGCGTACCATGCAAAATCCACTGATGTCTCATCTGCACCCGGTGTCATTGCCACCTGAGTCCAGTCACTGCTCAATCCATTCTCCCAGCTATCGGTCTTCCAGCTCGTAAAGCTCTCCCCATAGGATGCCTCTGCATCCGTTTTTCCATCCGAAGCTGCTCCTGCATATGCGATAGCCTGCGGTGTTACTGCAAGAACTGCAGCAAAAAAGACCGCAAGGATTCTGTTTCTTTTTTTCATTCTCATTTTCCTCCATGTATTCAGTATGCATAAAACAAGAATGATTCTATCGCACGCTTGTAAAATCTGTGTTATCCCTATGTCAATTGTGGATAAAATTTATGTATTTGATCACAATACTCTTCTCTAATCAAGCAGAAACAGCTGCTGCACGGACATATCAAGCTTTGTATAGCCTGGCTCCTTATTTTTGTTATTTTTAACCTGGAATATAATATTTCTCCACGCATTATGGGAAACAGTACTTCCATCTGCCTTTGTTTCCGTCCAGCCTTCCAGATATTTTTTCGGATAATAGAAGTAATATTCTTTCATATTTTTCACATTTTTAAATACTGTCTTACCATCCTCATTTGCCTTATAGGTATCACTTTCCGACGGATTGATGCTGCTGATTTCCTGATCTGTCTCTGAATCGTAAATCTGATCCACATACACCTTTTGATTATTCTCATCGGTATAATAAATCGAGCAATCCAGCTTTGTACTGATCGCATTTAACTCCTCCGGACAAAACAGGATCCTGACCATATCATCCGTATCAGGATTATCTGCATCCGCTGTAATGAATGATGTATCCGTCGGGTCATCATTATATTCCTGTGCAAAATTCATCACATATGCAGGATTATTCATATCCATAAGCTCTGCATTCTCATTTAAGACCTCTACCATCGGTGGCACATATGACGCACGGTAGGCAGCAATCATCGTATTGATAAAAAGCTTCGCCTCCATATCGCCTGTTACCTTCGAATGACCGACTCCCGAATAGAACACATTTCCTTTGCTGTAAATATAATAATTATTTGCTGCATCATTTGGAGAAACCCCATAGGTTGCTGCTGTTCCCGGCTTATTGCTGTCATTTCCCTGCCAATCCGGATATTTCTTGTCATCCGAAAGACAATACCAGACTGTAACCTCTGGATCTTCCATATTCAGCTGATACCACTGTCCATGCGTATTCGCAACCTGTAAGGTCTCATCAATCTTAAACGGATATTGCGTAATCTGTCCCTGATTCGTCTGGGTTACTGTAGTTGTAAGATCATTATTATTATTAAATCCTGTCTTTCTTGTCAGCTCTGTTGCGCCACAGGTACTCTTCCCATTTGTACTTGTAATCAGATACTGATACGGCATCCTCTGATTCATTAAGGTTGAAAGCGATGTCCCACGCTTTCCATCATTCCAGCCAAGACGCTTCATTGCATAATACGTAAATCCATGCTTCTCATCAAGCGCTTTCCCTGTAACTGAAGCATTCCATGATGTTTTTCCAGTAACACTTTTTACAAAATCATAGCTGTCATCTGAGCTTTCTGCAATTTCCTGCTTCTGGTCATCAGACATATTTTTACTGATCGCCTTATAACGGTTCATTCCCATCATATCACGCAGGAGTGTATTTGCAGAATATCCGAAATCCTGTTCCCTCATATTATGTACAGAAGTCAGGTCATGCGTAAACAGAACACTCTTACCCTGCCCGATAAAGAACTTGATAAAATCCATTTCTCCCTGGCTGTTTGGAACATTCTTTCCACCATAGGTATCTCCAAAGCCGACAATGATCATATTGTAATTCTTGTATACATTCATCCAGTCTGGTCTTGTAAGATTTGGATCATTGATCAGCTTATCATATTCTTCTTCTGTAAATTTTTTGTTTTTAAAATGCTTAGAGAACTGATCCAGTGTCTCTGTCGTTACATGAATCTCATAACCATCAAGAGACTTATAGTACTTTGTGAACAATGGATCACTGCTTAAATCCAGCTTACCATCAAAGTCTCCCGACTTCGGAAGAATCTGAAGTACATTGATCTCTTTTTTCTGTCCGGTCTGGTTCGCAGCCGCCGAGCATCCGGTCTGTACAAAACGGATGGAATCATTCTTCTCCTGAACCACCTCAATCTTCCACTGAACCAGTCCAAAATAAAGCCTTGACAGCTTACAGGTAACTGCCTGCGCCCCATTGTTTGAAGCAAATGCAGATCCCTCATAATAAAGTTCATCGTCTTCAAATTTTCCATCCTGATTCTGGTCAAGATAGATTCTGCACCGATAGATATTGTTATCCGGATCTGTTACCGTAAAGCCAAACGAGAGAAGGGATCTCCCGACTCCATCTGTATCCAGATAGTTAGCATTTGCAATAACCTTGCCATCATCTCCTGTTGTACCGTCATACAGCTTTGGTGTCAGTGTAAATTTCACTTCCGGTTCCGCTTTCTGTAAAAGAGAGGTGATCCCTTTCACATCATCTGCCTGATAGATACTTACATTGCTTCCAATGTTTGCCTTCTCTGTGACCTCATCCCGGATGAATCCGGAGATATTCGAGGTCTGATCTATCCGCATTTCATCATTGTTATACAAATACGGAACGGCTACGACCGGATATCCGGCATTGATATAATCCTTTAATTCTGCCACCTTAAGCCTTGTCAGATCATTTCCTGGAAAACGCAGCTTAATACTGTCAAGGATATTCCAGCTCCACTGATTTCCATTCTTTGTTCCGTTCACAAGGAATTTTACAGAACGGCTCCTTCCGTCTCCCCTTGTATATTCTGCGGCATCCATACTATCCCCCGTATGGAAATAGATCTTTCCATCCATGGAAGAATCATTCCATTTCGTGCAGGACACATCACTCCATATTCCAGTCAGGGAACTCTGAATATTTTTTGTTTCATGATTATATGCACCATCATCGAGTCCCATAAAAATCATATCATAGGTGCTGTTCAGATCCTGTGTAGAACCGATAAATGCCGCTGTTGTCATATGGGTAATATGGATTTCCCCCCTGAGCTTTGGAATCATCAGACGGATATAGCTTTCCGTAAGCTCATAGCCGTTTTTACTGTCGTAGCATGGCTCGATATCAAGGATATTTAAATCCTTTTTGATATACTCAGACGAAGAATATTCCCCAAGGATATACCGTACCGCATCCGCTGGAGAAGCAACAGTCTTATCCCCCATAAATTCCTTAAAAGAGGTAAACTTATATCCATCTGCACCTGTATTGATGCAATCCGAGCCAAACCCTTGCGTAATACTGTTATCGCTGTTAAATGTAAACAGACGGTGATTGACGTAATTCCGGTTTCCATCGGTTGTGATATTGCCTGCGGTTCCGTAATTCTCCCATTTATCTGCCGAGGTCCAGTAATGATACCAATCCCAGTTTACTTTTTCTCCACTTGCTGTTGTTGGCAAAAACGTAAACATCGTCCAGTATTCCTGTGCATCTCCTGTTTGCGCAAGACACCTTCCGTCCTGGATAAGAGGCTGATCCCCGCTTAAATAAAGTTCTTCAAACAAATTGGAATCCATAGACAACAGCATTACTGCAAGCTTATACATATTGATATTATAGCCCATATAAGTACTCTCTGTTTCCCCGGACGGCTTTAAATTCCAGTTTAAAATATCCGTTGTAACCTTCTTTCCGCCAGTCAGAGTCTCATCCGTATAAGACTGCGTATCCATAACGATCGCTGCATAATTTACCTCTGCATTGATCTTTTTGTACATTTTCAGTGCAACATCCCATGTGATATCCCTCGTATCCTTCTGTTTCTCATCTGTATAGCCAAATCCATCCTGATATGATGTTGTATTAGACGTTTTATTTAACCGGTTAAACTTCTTCCATATCTCTGGTGCATTTCCAACATGTGACTTCGGTGATACCACAAACAGATCTGCATCGTCCACCCATTCCGGCTGACTGTTCAGCTCTTCCGGCGTAATTGTCTTAATGACAACCGAATATGATGCAACAGCATCATCCGTCTGCAGATTTAAGGAAGTCCTGAGGAAATGGTCATAGCTTTTGTATTCATAATATGGCTGTGTTTTCTGTACCGGATCCGCCTCTGTTGAAATACGTGTAGTATAGATCCGTTCTCCGACACTGGATAACAAGTGCGTTGTGTCATCTTCAAATTTCTGATTCCCATATTGGTCCGGATTTTCCTGCTTTTCAAATTCATTCACCGTATGCCAGATAATATTTCCTTTTCCAGCACCAGCCTTCTGGATCGTTCCATCCGCTCCCTGAACAAAAAATCCCTGGTTATCCTCTACTTTTTCATAATAGCCTTGATAAGCTGCACTTTTTTCATTGGTTTCACCTGCACTGGAATAATTCTGCACATAACGTGTATCGATCTCATCCAGAAAAAAATATGCAATCCTCTGGGTTACACTTCCTGATCCCATTCCGCTTGAAACCGTATTCAGATAACCATTTCCATACTGCATCTGTTCGACATTGACCGGCTCACAGCCACTGATCTGATAGCCGAATTCAGCATATTCCTCATACGGCACAATTTCCAGAATTACAAATGGATTCTCCTTCGTTCCAATCGTATCCCTGATATCGGTTCCCTGTGCATATGCAGTTCGTTTCGTTTCCGGTATCTGACTGATGTCATCAATCACACCACGGGTCACAACAGGCTTCGTTGTACCAGCCTTTACCCGGTTCTGATATCCGGCAATCCCAAAGCAGACTGCCAGAAGCAAAACGCCACTGACTACACCAATCATTCCCCTTTTTTTTGAAAATTTATGTATCCTCATCCGGCTTCCCAACATGGATTCCTCCTGTCTGCACACTTTCCTTGTTATTTCAGCTCATTCCGAACCTTAAAATCATTCTGAATCTCATAGGTTTCCTTCGACTGTGCCATATTTAACGCAATTCCAACCTTCGAATCATCAACATTCACCTGAAAATCCGTAACATATTCCCCGATCAGCGTCTCCTTTGATTCCTCTCCCGCGAGCATGGATAAATCGGTTGTATCCAGATCCGGGTCACTGATTCCCTGAACCTTTTTCATATATAGATGCTTGTCCGATGCAGACTTCCATATCACGCGCTTCTCCGCGGTATCCGGTCTTATTACCCCATCCGGAAGTACCGTTGTAATTTTACGCGGAATCTTATAGATCACAAGTACATTCTGACTTGTTCCTCCATCAGTGGATTCGGTTTTAATCCGGTTTCCTTCCATAACCCACGTACCTAACTGTTCCATTAAAATCTGCGATTCCGACTGCAGATCGATCGAAGCAGATGCCTCCCGGTAATTTTTCTGCGCTGTCATAAGAAAGAAGGCTGCCGCTGCCACAATAATAGAAGAGATTGCAATTGCAATCAATAATTCTACCAGTGTAATTCCTCTGTGATCTTTTCGCATGCATATCCTCCTTTCCTTTTTCGTCTACATCTTTACGGATCGATAAAATGTTTTCCGGTATCAAAAACCAGACTGATCGAATACTCCGGCATCCCATCAATACAGATCTGCTTTACATTCGTTTCCGCTTCTTGAAAGCTTGCTGATTTCGTATAGCTGATTTTGATATAATTAGTTGTTCCATCTAAGGTAATCCTTGAACCCGACGCATCATTTCCGATTCCATATATTTCAATGGTATGATTGGCAAGCTTAATCCCATCTGTATCAAGCTTTGAGCTGTCAAAAGAGGTCAGATCATCCGTCATGGTCTTCATATAATAACCATTTCCTGCATCATACACATACATATAGTAGGTATCTGCTTTACTCATGTTCTTCACCTGAAGCTCATCCAGCGCAGAATCGAGTGTCTTTACAACCTTCTCCGTATCTGCATAATGCAGATGGCCCAGAAAAAGCACCGAGCCACCTGCCAGAATCCCAATCATTGCAATCACAATGATAATTTCAATCAGGGTAACTCCACGCTGATTGAATTGTTTTCTTCCATTCATCAGCCCACCCCTTACTCTTTCTTCCAGTTTTCATAATTCAGGTAGGTTTTCAGATCTACATTTCCAGAAATATGATCGGTTACTGCGCCAGTATCATATTCCCGGAAAAACTTCGAAAACAGCGGGTCATTCTTTTGCATATCATCTGAAAACAAGCCGGATACCATCATTTCATCCGCATCCACCGACGCATTTGCTGCAAAGTAAATTTTATTTCCTGATATGATAAGACCTTTAAACGCATGATCGACCTTCACATTTCCGGTTGCAACTACAATCCCCTCTGTGCAATGCAGTGGAATCACGTAATCCGATGCCCCATGATTGTTTACAAGAATCACATCCCGCTCATGAACGCCGTCTGACAGAACTTCCTGCACTGGAACATACACGATATTTCCAGTCACCGCATCTGCCGTTCCCATTGCGCTGACTTTATTCTGCAAGGCTGTTTTATCAATAAGCTCCTCAAATAGTGGCGAGGCTGTCTTATCCACACCCCCACCAGCATCCGTAATCCTGACATCCGACGCAGTAACTCCGGCCCGTGCTTCCGTAAGTCCAAGCTCTAAGGCTTTATAACGTACGGCAAGCTGTGATACATAATCCCAGTATACGCCATTCTGCTCCCAATCCGATGCCTCAATTGTTGTATTTTTTACACTTAATGCAGTATCTGCCGGTTTTCTGTACATCAGATCACCCTTTAATGTAAAAATACGGTTCGTATCAAGAATAATGGCATCACTGCTTACATATTTTGATGCATAGCCATTTAATGTATACGCCTTTGTTCCATTGCTGCAATACGCGCTGAAATAATCATTTGCTTTCTGTTCATTTGCAAAATTCAGATAATAATTAACCGTACGTGTTCTGCTTCCCATGTCCTGATAATAGTATGCGGTCACCTGCTGTCCAGCTTTCAGATAAGAAGTAAGGTTACTGATCCCCGTCTCACTCTCAAACTTCTGACGTCCTGCCTCCGTAAAGTTCTTTCCATCCGCAGCAACATACTCCTTTGGAACAAAATAAGCAAGCTGATTCGTACGGACAGACAATGACTCTCCAAGCATAACATCATTATTTGCACCATCTGTCCCTCTGGAAATAAACGTTCTTCCCGACAGCATCAGATAATTCAGATCCTGCATATCAAGTCTGCAGTTTCTTCCATTAATCATAATTGCACTGCTATATCTGGAATCGTTCGTTACGGTTGGTGTATCATAATTTTTCTGGAAATTATAACCATAATAATTCCCCTTCAACGTCACGCTGCTTCCAGTTCCTTTTAAAGTCAGGTCATCCTCCACATAACAGTCTCCGTTTACTATAATCTGAGAAGCTTCCTTTCCTTTTGTCCGTATATTCTGCGCCCAGACTGCCGAGCTTCCCTCTCCAATCGTAAGTGTCGAATTACTGTCTGTCACGATATCCCCACGGGTTACAATTGTTTTTCCAGTAAAAGCCCCTGCTCCTCCAGTTGCTCCATTGATACCGTCTGCTCCTGCATAAGCATTTCCATTTACCTTAATGTTCTGTGCATTCACGAGAATCTGATCATCTGCGATCAGGGAATATCTCATAAATTCTTTGATCTGATCACCACCATCAAAATTCATCTGTGGTGTAGAAAAAACAAGGTCTGTTGTGATCGTTGTTTCATATCCTCTGGAATCAGTATACTGTACCTTTACATTCTTCAAGGTATAAATTCCAGCTTCATAATCTGCATCATAGTCCGCTTCATCCTGAGATGCCGTCTGCTGTGTACTAAGACACGGCTTATTGGCATCCGTTGCAATGCAGTCTCTTAATGTTTCCACATCATACTTCGAAACACGATAAATGACCTCCCCCGCCGCGTTCGTTTTTGTCTGCTCTGCCGCTCCACTTGAAAAATAGGTTTCCAATGCCGCAATATAATCTCTTTTAAATTCCTTCTGCAGATCCTTCCCGGAATTCTGATATGCCAGATAATTGACAAGAATCTTCTGATATACCTCGGACATCTGTTTTGCAGATACTGCGGATGCACCCGCGTAAAGCTCATCCATAACGGATTCCGCAGAATAGAAGTTGCGCTTCGTGCTTCGTTCCACTTCCTTCATCTGAATGTTTGTCAGCGTAATCTTCGTGATAATGACCGCAATCGCGCTGACTACAACCATAATAATAAGCACAGCAAGGAGAGCTGCACCACGGTTTTCATTTTTAAGCGATCTTTTTCTTTTCATGGCTACTCCCCTTTCGCTGCATTCACGGTAATGTAGGGCTTTTCTCCGGCAGTCTGGCCTTTTCCCTTTTGAAATACCTGAACCTCAATATTTATTTTACGGATTCCCTTTTCTTCTGTCACAAGCGCTTTCGTATCTGTCATTTCAATTTCCGGGTTTGTGTTCTCGTTCATGACCTTCGCCATATTTCCATCTTTCCCGATATTCGTATAAATCGTCGGATTGTATCCAGCCTTTATATGCAGCTTATAGCTGGAATTCACAGATGAAAGATTCTGACAGACAACATATAACTCCGGAGACACGCTTACCCCGGCATCCGGTGTAAGCACAATATGGTCATTTTCCTGATTTACCCGAAACAAATAATAAATGTGGGAAACCTCCTGCAGACGCTGATCCGCCAAGTCAGCACACTGATAACTGTCACTGGATCCATTCCCTTGAAGATTGATACAGGTATAGCTGCAATGAACCGTTACACGATAATATGAACCATCTTTTTTTATTTCTGTCGCAATTGTCCGAACCATATGATTTCTGATCTGATCTACAGTCTGGGCTGCCCCGGAATGATTTGCAGCATAGGAAGCATTTACTGCCCGAAACCATGCCAGTGCTTCCTCATATTGTCCACTTTCTGCCGCAAGGATGTCACAGGTATCATCTATGCTGTTCAGCATTGGAAGCTGTGTATTGTTTTCTGCGGTATCAGACTGCACCTTAACTACCACATCATATTTCTGCCCGATCTGATCTGCTGCTCCATAATACCCGGCACTTCCAATTCCGGTTGTCAAAAACGGATCTGATGGATCCAAAGCCGTTGTTTTTACATAATTTTGACTGGTCAGATACGGAACCCCATAAGCTGCTCCATCCAGCTGGATCAGCTTATCCTGATTCTTCAGATCCTCTATTGTCTGTTGGGCAAGAATTGTTGCATGCTGCTGCTCTGCCATCTTCACATTATATTTCATGGATTCCACGAAATAATTCAAAAGAGGGATTGCAAGAATTGCCAGGATTGCCATGGCAAGGAT
>CAKRLN010000026.1 GCA_934359535.1 uncultured Lachnospiraceae bacterium | reverse complement strand
GCATAGAGCATTGTTCCATAGTATACAATAAACAAAATGGTTGTAGAACGGAACGAATAGTCCGGTTCACTTAAGTAGCAACTTCCTATCTGATTGGTCATGCCCTCCGGGGTCCAGTCAAGGTCCAAGGCAAGTGCATCAAGAAGCAGCTTATAGGATTCGTTTTCCTCCAATACCTTGCAGGATACGGTAAGCTTACCAATCGACGGAAGCCCTTCCTCACAGGTGGATGGGCTTAAAAGAACGATGATCGTTCCGTCATCCCACGGACAGTAATAGTAATAGCCAAGGGTCTTTCCGAAGCGCGTTTTTGTGTAGCCGGTAAAGGTCAGTTCCTTTAAGGAAGCCCTGACATAACGGTTACCTTCTTTATAAACAGCATGCAAAGAGGTATCCTGTTTTAAGTGATTCGGGTGCCGCATCTTGGATAAGGGGAAAACAAGCCAGAGTATGGCAAGCAGAATCAGGAAGACAACAGGGGAAAAAAGCCTTCTTTTATAAAAAGCCTTGATATTTTTGGAAATATAATGTTCGTAGTTTTCAATCATAATGAAACCTGCCTTTATGTTATTGGGTTACGGTATTAGTATATCGGTTCAGGGCACAATAATCAACAGCGAAAACGCAAAGATCAGCCTTGCTTTTCCAGGAAATTCATGTATTATTAAAGGATACAAGGGTCAAAAGTGGATGACCTGTTCCTGCCTACAGGATGAGAGGTATGGCTTGTTGACCTGCACACATGAGAAAGCAGTGGTTTTCCAGGGAAAATCGCAAAAAAAGGAGATGCAGATGGACGCGTATACAAGTTTTGCACAGGTATATGACCTGTTCATGGACAATGTTCCATATGATGCATGGGCGGATTATATCAGACAGTGGCTTATGCAGGAAGGAATTTCAGAAGGTGTTCTTTTGGACCTTGGCTGTGGAACCGGAAAGATGACAAGAAGAATGGCAGCGTCCGGGTATGATATGATCGGTGTGGATCTGTCTATGGACATGCTTGAGATTGCCAGGGAAGCGGAATACGAGGCGCTTGAAGAATACGAGGTGCCGGATTTTAAGGAAGACACGGAAATGAATATGGAAGAAAACGGACAGGAAGCCGGAATCCTTTATCTTCTTCAGGATATGCGGGCGCTTGAGCTCTATGAACCGGTTTTGGCCATATACAGTGCGTGTGACTGCCTGAATTATATTTTGGAGGAAGAAGAGCTTTTCCTTGTTTTTTCCCGTGTCGCAGAGGCACTGAAGCCGGGTGGGGCGTTTCTCTTTGATATGAATACATTATACAAATATGAGGAGTTACTCGCAGACCATACATTTGCGGAAAACCGCGACGAGGGCAGCTTTATCTGGGAAAATGACTACGATAATAAAACACAGATCAACGAATATGACCTGACGCTTTACATTGCAGGAGAAGATGGGCTGTATGAGCGTTTTTATGAGACGCATTACCAGAGAGGGTATTCCTCGGAGCTTGTCGTAGCGCTTTTAGAGAAGGCAGGTTTTACGGATATCCATGTGTATGATGCCTACACGAAAAATCCGCTGTCACCGGAGAGTGACCGGATGACGGTTACCGCAAGGAAGCCAGATGCCTAAAAAAATACAAATAGAAAGAGGAAAACAGATGTCAGATTATATTGTACGTGCAACCGCGGCAGACAACAGCATCCGCGCGTTTGCGATCACTTCAAAGGAACTTGTGGAAAAGGCAAGATGTGCGCATGACACATCCCCGATCATGACGGCAGCACTCGGAAGACTGCTTTCTGCGGGTGCCATGATGGGAACAATGATGAAGGGAGAGAAGGATCTTTTAACACTTCAGATCCAGTGCAGCGGTCCGGCAAAGGGGCTTGTTGTAACTGCAAATTCCCATGGACAGGTTAAGGGCTATGCCATGAATCCGGTTGTGGAGCTTCCACCGAATGCACAGGGAAAGCTAAATGTCGGAGGAGCATTAGACCTTGGGGTGTTAAGTGTCATTAAGGATATGGGCTTAAAGGAGCCGTATGTCGGACAGTGTCAGTTACAGACCGGTGAGATCGCAGAGGATCTTACGTATTATTTTGCAACGTCCGAGCAGATCCCGTCAGCGGTCGGACTTGGGGTTCTTGTCGACCGTGACTGTTCGGTGCTTCAGGCTGGTGGATTTATCATTCAGCTGATGCCATTTACAAGCGATGAGGTTATTGATAAGCTGGAAAAACGGATTGCAGAAATCGATTCCGTAACCAAAATGTTAGAGCGAGGCCTTACGCCGGAGAACATTTTAGAGGAGATTTTAGGAGATTTCGGACTCCAGATTACGGATACAATGCCAGCAGAATTCCACTGTGACTGCTCGAAGGAGCGTGTTGCAGGAGCACTTTCCACAATCAGCAAAAAAGATCTTGATGAAATTATAAATGATGGTGAGGAAATTGAGATCAAGTGCCAGTTTTGCAATGCGGCATACAAATTCAGCATTGATGAATTAAAGGAGATCAGAAAATAGTGAAAGACGGATTTGTAAAGGTGGCAGCAGCCACCCCGAAGATAAAAGTAGCAGACACAGCCTCCAATGGAGCATGCATCCGCACGATCATGAAGGAAGCTGTGGAAGCGGGCGCAAAGATTGTTGTTTTTCCAGAGCTTTGCATTACCGGCTATTCCTGTGGGGATCTTTTTTTGCAGGGAAAGCTTTTGCGTGATGCGAAAAAGGAGCTTCTTCTCATTGCAAAGGAGAGCTGGAAGTATGATGGAATCTTTTTTGTCGGACTTCCGCTTGATATAAATGGAAAGCTTTATAATGTGGCAGCAGCAGTATCCAAGGGGGAAATTCTTGGAATTGTGCCAAAAACCTGTATTCCAAACTACAATGAATTCTATGAGGCGAGACATTTTGCGTCTGGCATGGACCTAAGCACGGAGATTACATTTGAAAACGGACAGACAGTTCCGGTGGATACGGATTTGATCTTTTCTTGTATGGAGCTTCCAGAGCTTAAGATTGCGGCAGAAATCTGCGAGGATCTGTGGACACCGCAGCCACCAAGTATCCATCATGCACTTTCTGGCGCGAATCTGATCGTAAACCTTTCGGCATCCGATGAGACAACCGGAAAGGACAGTTATAGGGAAAGCCTTGTGTCCGGTCAGTCGGCAAGACTTTTATGTGGATACGTCTATGCGTCAGCGGGGGATGGGGAATCCACACAGGATGTCGTATATTCCGGGCATAACCTGATCGCAGAAAATGGACGGCTGCTTGCGGTATCGGAGCGTTTTACGAATGAAACAATCTATTCAGAGATTGATGTGGAGCGTCTGGAGGCAGAGCGCCGCAGAATGTCAACCTTTGTCATTCAGGATGACCATCTGCATATCCCGTTCCATCTTACGGTTGAAGCTACGGAGCTGACACGGTTTGTCGATCCGGCACCGTTTGTTCCGGGCAGCCAAAAAGAGCGTGATAAGCGTTGTGATGAGATCCTCTCTATCCAGGCGATGGGGTTAAAGAAGCGGTTAGAGCATACAAACTGCCAGAGCGCAGTTGTTGGAATTTCCGGAGGCCTTGATTCCACATTAGCACTGCTTGTTACCGTGCGTGCGTTTGACCTGCTTGGAAAGGATAGAAGCTGTATTACGGCAGTTACCATGCCGGGCTTTGGAACGACCGACCGGACGTATGACAATGCAGTGAATATGATAAAATGTGTTGGAGCCGAGTTTATGGAGGTGGACATTAAGGAAGCGGTCAATGTGCATTTTAAAGATATCGGGCACAATGCATCAATCCATGATGTGACCTATGAGAACTGTCAGGCAAGAGAGCGCACACAGATTCTTATGGACGTTGCCAACAAGAAGAATGGTATGGTAATCGGAACCGGAGACATGTCTGAGCTTGCACTTGGATGGGCAACCTATAATGGGGATCATATGTCAATGTACGGTGTCAATGCATCGGTTCCAAAGACGCTGGTGCGTCATCTGGTGCGTTACTATGCGGATACCTGCGGCAATGAGCAGTTATCAGACATTCTTCTCGATGTGCTTGATACGCCGGTTTCCCCGGAATTACTTCCACCGGAAAACGGACAGATCTCCCAGAAGACCGAAGATCTGGTCGGCCCATATGAGCTGCATGACTTTTTCCTTTATTACGTACTGCGCATGGGCTTTGCCCCGGCTAAAATTTACAGGCTTGCAAAGATCGCATTCCAAGGAACCTACGAGGATGCGTTTATTTTAAAATGGATGAAAACCTTCTACTGGAGATTCTTTGCGCAGCAATTTAAGCGCTCCTGTCTGCCGGATGGACCGAAGGTTGGAACGGTTGCCGTTTCTCCGAGAGGAGATCTGCGCATGCCATCGGATGCATGCGGGAGGATCTGGCTGGATGAAGTGGAGAAGCTGATCGAGGAAGAACGGATGCAGGGAAGCGCAAAGCACTTCTAAGAATAGTATTTCAATGCAGACAACTGTCTGCCAAGGTAAAAGAAAACCCGGAAATCAGATGCAGGATTTCCGGGTTTTCTTTTATCATTAAAAATGCTGAGTCCTATAAGACCCTGTGGACGGTTATGAGTAGTCTACAGAAGCTGGATGCCGTGCTTTGCACATTCTGAAACAGTTTCATTAGGCCATAAAGAGCACTGAACTTCTCCGATATGTGCTTTTCTTAAGAAGAACATACAGATACGGGACTGTCCGATACCACCGCCGATGGTAAGTGGCAGTTCGCCCTTTAAAATAGACTTCTGGAATGGAAGCTCGGCGCGCTCCGGGCATCCGGCTTTCTCTAACTGTTCCGTTAAAGCTTTCTTGTCGACACGGATACCCATTGAAGAAAGCTCAAGTGCGATGTCAAGTACTGGGTAGTATACAAGGATATCTGCGTTTAAGGACCAGTCATCGTAGTCTGGAGCCCGTCCGTCATGCGGTTCACCGGATTCTAATTTATCACCAATCTGCATGATGCAGACAGCACCCTTTGCCTTGCAGATATAATATTCACGTTCCTTTGGTGTATTGTCCGGGAACATATCTTCAAGCTCCTGGGAGGTAATAAAGAAAATATCCTTTGGAAGAATGAGGTCAATATAGTCATACTGGATGGACATATACTGTTCGGTTTTTCTAAGACATTTGTAAACAGTGCGCACCGTCTCCTTTAAATAATCGAGTGAGCGTTCCTGCTTGTTAATGACCTTTTCCCAGTCCCACTGGTCAACAAAGATGGAATGGATGTTATCGGTATCTTCATCGCGGCGGATCGCATTCATATCGGTATAGATGCCTTCTCCATGGGAAAAACCATATTTATGTAAGGCATAGCGTTTCCATTTGGCGAGGGAGTGTACAACCTCTGCCAGTTTGTCATTCTGCTCCTTGATTCCGAAGGATACCGGACGTTCATAGCCATTTAGGTTATCGTTCATTCCGGACTCTGGATCGACAAAGATTGGTGCAGACACGCGGGTAAGGTTTAAACGCTGTGCAAGCATGCCCTGGAAGAAATCCTTCACCATTTTGATCGCAAGCTGGGTGTCGTGCAGATTCAGCTCGGATTTATAATCGTTTGGTATCATTAAATGCTCCATGATAGCTCCTTTTGTGATTTTTCAAAAATTTTCTTATCTATTATAGCATATTAGAACCCATTTTCAATGATTCCATGGAAAAGAACATAAAAAAATGCTATAATTTTTAGATAGACAATCCAGTTGTAAAGGAGAGCAAAATGAAAAAAGGAAGTACTTCCATTCCGGCGGTTGTGGCAGAGACGATCTGTGCAATATCCGGACTGGCATATATTGGATTACAGATTTATTATGGCATTGCGTATCATGCTGCGGTATTAAATCTTATCATGAATCTGCTTGTTGCAGTGCTTGTCTATGCAGGACTTACCCTGCTTTCAGCTTATCCGGAGAAGATCAACGGACTTTTACCGGAGCAGTGTACGGGAAAGATCCGGGTTTATTCGGTCCGCATGGTGCGCCTGGTAAAGCTTGTGTTTACGGCAAGCCTTCTGATCCCATGCATTTCGGATGCGCTTGGGCATGAGATGCGGCCGGGCTACAGCCTGATTGTAATCGGGATATTGCTTTTTATTGCGGGCTATTATGAATACCGGATCATAAAAATTTTCCGGAGCCAGAAGAAATAGAATCAGGAGCAGGCGAAAAATGGCAGTGCTTCCACGATAAGGACAACCGCGCAGCAGCCGACGGATACCTGAAACAGGCTTCCGCCGCGCCATGCAGCAATCATGCCGATCACAAGTGCACAGATTCCGGCAGCCGGAGTCTGTGTTGCTTCCATGATTGCAGGAAATGTCATAACCGAGAGTGTTACATAAGGTACGTAGTATAAAAAAGAACGGATGAACGGACTTTTGATCTGCTTACGGATCAGAGTCAGTGGGAGAACCCGGATCAGATAAGAGACAAGTCCGGTTACAGCGATATAAAGATAAATATTATGCGTCATGGGATGAATCCTCCTTTGTGGAATCCGTTTCAATATTTTTTAATGGGAAAAGCAATGCTGCTCCTACGGAGATTATAACGGTAAGTAAGATTGTGCGCATTCCGCCGGATAAGGTGGAAATAACAGGAAGCGTACTTGCGGCATAGCTTAAGACTGCACTTAAAAGGATAAGGACAAGAATGACCTTATCTTTTTTTGCTGGTGGAATGATTACCGCAAGGAACATGCCATAGAGTGCAACGCTTAGGGCACTTACAATTCGAAGCGGCAGGATATTTCCAGCGATGACGCCGAGTGCAGTTCCGATGGACCATGCTGGCAGGGCAACAAGAAAGGCACCATAGCTGTAGCAGGGATTTAAATATCCGGGTCTGCCAACCTGGATGGCAAACAGTTCATCCGTTACATCAAAGCTGATGAGAAGACGGTGGATAAACGGGGTGTCCGGCGAAAGCTTCTGGCTTAAGGCACAGCTCATTAAGATATAGCGGGCATTTGCAATAAAGGTCATCACAGCGATTTCTACATAGGTAGCGTTTGCTGCGATCAGTGTAAATGCTGCATATTCGCCGGCGGATGCATTGTTAAAAAGGCTTGCAAGAAAACCCTGAAGGGGATTTAGCCCGGCATTTTTTGCAGCAATGCCAAGGGAAAAGGAGACCGCGAGATATCCGAGTCCGATCGGAATGGCGTCATGGATTCCTTTTCCAAACATTTTTTTATTGTCGGAGTGTTGGAATGATGTCATAGATAAGACCTCTTTTGTTTTTCATACACGAATTGTTCTGTTGCCAGGCAACCATTGTATCATAGCATAAATTTATGGAAAAAACCATATTCCATAACAAATAATTGCTTGAACAGAATGTAATCCAATGATAAAGTAATGATGAGATTAAAATTAATAAAATAAACCTAAAATTAATCACTTAAAATTAACCAAAGAAACAAAAAAGAAAAAAGGGGGATTTATTATGGCATTTGCAAAAGATTTTGTCTGGGGGGCAGCGACAAGCTCTTATCAGATCGAAGGTGCAGTGAGAGAAGACGGAAAGGGAGAGCATATCTGGGATGTGTTCACAAAAGAGCCGGGACATGTGTATGAGAATCACACAGGAGAGACCGCATGCGACCATTATCACCGGTTCCGTGAGGACGTAAGGATTATGAAGGAGATGGGGCTTAAGGCATACCGTTTCTCGATTGACTGGTCAAGAGTGCTTCCGGAAGGCACGGGGAAAGTCAATGAATTGGGGATGGAATTCTACAGTGTACTTGTGGATGAGCTTCTTGCAAACGGAATTGAGCCGTATGTAACCTTATATCACTGGGAGCTTCCATATGAGCTCTATAAGCGCGGCGGCTGGATGAATCCGCAGATTGCAGAATGGTTCGGGGAGTATGCGAAGCTTGTTGCCGAGCGTCTGAGTGACCGTGTGAAATATTTCTTTACCTTAAATGAGCCACAGTGCTTTGTCGGACTTGGATTTTTAAGCGGGGTACATGCACCTGGGCTTAAGTGCCCAATGCGGGATACGTTTGAGATGGCACACAATGCCATGCGTGCCCATGGAAGGGCTGTACAGATGTTACGCGCCTATGGAAAGCAGCCGCTTACAATCGGATATGCACCGACAGCGGGAGTTTTATATCCTGCAACCGATAAGCCGGAGGATATTGAGGCAGCGAGAACGGCATTTTTTGCCATGAACCCGGACGACTCCAACTGGACCTGGAACGTATCCTGGTGGTCCGATCCAGTGCTTCTTGGTCATTATCCAGAGGAGGGCTTAGAGCGCTTTGAGCCATATCTGCCTAAGATCACAGATGAGGACATGAAGTTAATTTCAGAGCCGATTGATATTTATGGGCAGAATATTTATAACGGAAGGGCAGTGCGCATGGGAGCAGATGGAAAGCCAGAGTATGTTGACCGCTATGAGGGCTTTCCGAAGACGGCAATCCAGTGGCCGGTAACACCGGAGGTGCTTTACTGGGGACCGAGATTTTTATATGAGCGCTATAAAAAGCCGATCTTCATTACAGAAAATGGTATGTCCTGCCATGATGTGATTTCTTTAGATGGAAAAGTACATGACCCGAACCGCATGGATTTCCTTGCAAGATACCTGCATGAGTTAAAGCGTGCCACTGATGTGGCAGATATCCGTGGCTATTTCCAGTGGTCGCTTATGGATAATTTTGAGTGGGCAGCAGGCTATTCGGAGCGGTTTGGTCTTGTCTATGTGGATTATCCGACACAGAAACGCATTTTTAAGGATTCTGCCTACTGGTACCGCGATGTGATTGCATCGAACGGAGAAAACCTGTAAGAAAATTCTTGCATTCATGGGATGCCGTAGTATACTATAATAATATAGTACGAAGGTCATGAGTAACGAAATAATAAAGACAGGAGGAGTTTCATAAATGAAAACACAAAAGAAGGGAAATAAGCTGTATGAGATGAACATACAGGCAAGACTGAAAAAGGGCTTTCAGTTCACCGCTGTGATTGCAAGCGTTGCGGCAGTCATTGCGATTATGGTTATGATCGGTATTGCAAACCGTTATTCCTATGCGCTGAACAAATATGGATTCGCCCAGGGAGACATCGGCAAGGCAATGGTCGTATTTTCAGAAACACGGAGCTGTACGCGTGGTATGATCGGATATACCGATCCGGATATTGTAAAGAGTCTTTCTGATACCCACGATACCAAGAAGGAATCCTTTGAAACGTACTGGAGTGATGCAGGCAAAGCGATCGTGTCAGCAGAGGAGAAGGAAATTTATAAGGCAGTTAATGATAAGCTTGATGATTACTGGGCTTTAGATGCCGAGATCAGTGAGATGGGTGCAAATGCCATGGATCCGGATACCCAGAAGGAAGCTGAGAAGGACGCTGCGGATGAGCTGGAACCAGCATTCCAGGAAATCTATGACGATATGGTAAAACTCATGAACATCAAGGTAACAGAAGGACAGGCGTTGAGTAAATTGATGTCTACAATTTCCTTTGGTGCGATTGTGATTATTATCATGGTGATCGTGGGGACTTATCTGTCATCCGTACGTTTTGGCAAGCGTGTGGCGGATGGAATTTCCAATCCGCTTAAGGAGTTACAGAAGCGCCTTTCTACCTTTGCACAGGGAGACCTTCATTCAGAATTCCCAGTCATGGATTCTAAGGATGAGATCGCAGATATGGTATCGGTTGCAGGTGGAATGGCAGCAGATTTAAGGTCTATCATTACGGACTCTGACCGTATCCTTGGTCAGATGTCAAAGGGAGATTACACGGTAAAATCTGAGGTTCGGGACAAATACAATGGAGATTTTTCCGGACTGCTTGAAGCAATGCAGAGGATGAAGCATCAGATGAATGATGTCATGGGCAAGATCAACGAAGCATCTTCCCTTGTTTCCTCTGGTTCCGGCAACCTTGCAGAAGCTGCACAGGAGATGGCAGAGGGAGCAACAGACCAGTCCGCAGCAATTGAAGAGCTGCAGGCAACCTTTGCAGATATTACAAGCGGTGTGGAAAAGACATCCGGGAAGTTAAACGAGACTTACCATACCGCGCAGCAGTATGCTGCAGAAGCAGATAACAGCCAGGCTGAGATGCAGGGCATGGTAGAAGCAATTAACCGGATTAATGAGACATCCCAGAAGATTGAAAGTATCATTTCCGAGATTGAGGATATCGCAAGCCAGACAAATCTGCTTTCCTTAAATGCAGCAATTGAGGCAGCAAGAGCCGGAGAGGCAGGAAAAGGTTTTGCGGTTGTAGCAGATCAGATCAGAAGTCTTTCCGAGCAGAGTGCACAGGCAGCTGTGAATACCCGCGGACTGATTGAAAACTCCATCGAGGTTGTGAAAGAAGGAAACGATGCAGCTGAACGTGTATCGGTTTCAATTGAGAAGGTAATCGGCGGAATGAAAGAGGTTGCAGATTCTGCCCAGGAATTAAGTGAGATTGCAAATGAGCAGGCGAAGGCAATGGAGCAGGCAGAGCAGGGCATCAATCAGATTTCCGAGGTTGTACAGACCAACTCCGCTACGGCACAGGAGACTTCTGCTACGAGTGAGGAATTATCTGCCCAGGCAATAACAATGAATGATCTGATCAGCAGATTCCATCTTGAGGAGTAGATCTGAGTGTTAATGATGTAATAAAAAGAACGTTTCGTGTGTCGTGCGGAACGTTCTTTTTTTGACAGAAAAGCAGGAAACGAGTATAATAAAAGTATATGACAGAGCCAGAGCGGAGGGAGTAATGCGATCCATCGAGGTTATGAATGTATTTTCAAAAATGAGAAGTCAGTACCGGAACATGTGTGTACCGGTATGCCAGAAATATGGCATAAACCAGACGAATCTGGATATACTGCTTTTTCTAGGGCAGTATCCGCAGTATAACACGGCACGGGACATGTGTGAGATCCGTGGAATTAAGACAGGGATTGTATCAGTGGCTGTTGAACAGCTGATCCAGAAGGGATATTTAGAGCGGAGATCCGATGAACGGGATCACAGGATTCAGAGACTTTTTCTGACAGATGGTGGAAGAATGGCTGTTTCGGATGGAAAGGCTTCGTGCATGCAGATAAAGGAGAAGCTTTGTACCGGAATCACCACGGAGGAAATGGAAGTGCTGGATAGAATTATAAAAAAACTTGCAGAAAATCTGGAAACAGAAAATCAGGGGGAATGATGAAGCAGGATATGGAGTTACAGAAAATGGAAGAATATGCAAAGCGCGTGGAAGCAGAGCGTACCGTTATTTTCCAGAAACGGGGCAATAAATATTTTGAGAATGGAATAAAAAAGGGCTTTTATGTGCGCCTGAATCTGACGGAGAATACATTTATTGAGCAGCAGAACAGAGGACTTACGCTTTTATCTAAGGATACGTATGACAATGCGGATGCGGTGTATGAAGAGGTCAGAAGCAAACTGCTTTTAGAGAATGAGAAAGCACAGTTTTGCACAATGTTTGGGCGGACATCACTGCTTCAGAGCTACGAAGATGGGCATGAAAAGTCTGCTATGATTGCTTCATGCGTGCTTCCAGCACTTGGCAGGTTTGTGTTCCAGCTGATTGGCTGGACGTACCGCAATGCTGTAAACGGAGATATCGAAAGCTATCTGTATGTGGTAGATTATACCGATGCCCAGCTTGGAAATGATATCCAGCTGCTTTTATATGATAAGAATTATATCGGGATCGGAATTCTGGATCTGAAGCATAATGCGCTTCAGGTGCGGAAGGGACTGTTTGAAAAAGAGCTTTCAGACAAGAAGTTCGGACAGAAGCATTATGATTATGATGCATACAGCAAAGAACTTGTGCGGCTGTACCAGATGGCAGGGGAACGTGCAAGGATCTGCCACATGCTTTCCAGAGAGCGGATACGGCAGGAGCTTTCCCACAGTGAGCGTTATATCAATACGTTTCCGTGTACGATTGATGGGAAAAACTGTGTCATAAAGATCCAGTACCGCTGGTATTTAGAACCACATGAGGTTGCACTTATGACAGTTGAAGACATCACAGAGGTGACGGAACAGGATGTTGTGACAGGAATTAATAACCGGACCGGTTTTTTCAATAAAGTACAGGAACTTCTGGAGCGGCAGAATCAGGGGAATGAGTATGCACTTTTGTATTTTAATTTAAAAGGCTTCAAAATGGTAAATTATCTGGTTGGAACCGAGGGCGGGGACTGGGTATTAAAGCAGTTTGTTGAGATACTGACGCAGTCTTTTTTGCATCCGGTTCTGATTGGAAGAGTCGGAGGAGACCGTTTTACCTGTCTGATAAACAGGGAGAATCTCTTGTATTCAAGGCTCAGAGAGCTTTGTGACTGCAAGATGAATTATCTTGGAACGGAGATTAAGGTGCGCAGCGTGCTTGGCATTTATCTGATTGATGACCAGACGATGAAGATTAATGACATGTATGACAACGCCAAGATGGCAAGCAGCCATATTAAGGATGAATATATCCGCCCTTATGAGAATTTTAAACCGCAGATGCGGGCAAATTATCTGGACGGCAATCAGATTGTTGCGGACTTTGAGCGGGCGCTTGCAGAGGATGAATTTGAAGTCTATTTACAGCCAATCTTTTCTCCGAAAACCGGAAAAATCGTATCGGCTGAGGCATTGATCCGCTGGCATTACCATAAGGAGGAGATGATCTCACCGGCGGCATTTATTCCGGTGCTTGAGGAAAATGGACAGATTTCACAGCTTGATTTTTATGTAGTACGCAAGGTGCGTGAGCGCCAGAAGCAGCGTGCAGCAGAAAACAAGCCACTTGTTCCGGTTTCCGTGAACCTTTCCTGGATGGATTTTTATGATGAGAATATGATGAAGTGGATCATCCGGGATATGAATGAAAGCTCGGAGATCTCCGGGTATATCCGCTATGAGATTACAGAGACGTCCTATGCGGCAGTTGCTGAGAACCGCAGTGAGATCATAAATAACTTAAGAGCGCTTGGAGGGCTGATTCTGCTTGACGATTTTGGAAGCGGCTATTCATCCTTTAGTATGCTGCAGGAATATGATTTTGATATTTTAAAGCTGGATAAGGGCTTTGTGGATAAGATCGGGATAAATGAGAAAACGGAGCTCATCATCCGTTACCTGATTGAAATGACACATCAGATGGGAATTAAAGTAATTGCAGAGGGCGCAGAGCGGGAGGAGCAGGTACGCTTCTTAAGAGAAAATGACTGTGATTATATCCAGGGATTTTTCTACTCCAGACCACTTCCACTTGTGCAGTTCGATGCACTTTTTGATAAAATAGGGAAAAGCGAAGCAGAATAGGAAGATGAAGAAGAAATCCCCAAAAAGGACACCGCCCAAGGGCGATCCACACCGCTATGATGATATGCTTTATCTGCCGCGCCATGTATCGAAGAATCATCCACAGATGCCAATTTATAAGCGGGCAGCACAGTTTGCCCCGTTTGCAGCACTCAGCGGGCATGCGGCAGCCGTGAAAGAAGCGGAACGGCTTACGGAGACCGAGCGGGAGTTAGACGAGTATGAACGAGCCATGTTAGACCGCAGGATGCAGCAGATCCTTGCAGCCCCAGAGCTTCGGCGCCATGTTACGATTACTTATTTCCGCAAGGATGAGAGAAAAGAAGGCGGTGCATATATTGATGTCACCGGAGAAATCTTAAAAATTGACTACAACAGGAAAGTGATCCGCATGCGGGAGAGTGCGGATAGTGCCGGGGTAACAGAAATTGAATTCTGTCATGTGTCGGATATCCGGCTGCCGGAAGCGTGAAAAATAATGCAGATGGAACAGCAGACAGATGAAGTGCATAAGATAAGAAAGGGGGGAGTGCAGGAGGTACTTCCCCTTTTGCCATGTATTTTAATTGATACAATCTGGAATTGAGATATAAAACATATAAAACCTATTGACATACTAGGATATGAGGCATATAATTCAAAACATCAATTGAAAAGGAGACATGATTATGAAAAATCTGAAGAAATTTTTAGCACTTTCACTCGCATTTGTTCTGGCTGTAGGTGTGACGGCATGCGGAAGCAGCGCAGATGGCAATGGTAAGGATACACAGACATCCGGGAAAGAGGTATATCGGACATTAGACGAGATCAAAAAAGATGGAACGATCAACATCGGTGTATTTTCCGATAAAAATCCATTTGGATACGTTGATGAGAACGGAGATTATCAGGGATATGATGTTTATTTTGCAGAGAGACTTGCAAAAGACCTCGGAGTTAAGGTAAACTATGTATCGACTGAGGCTGCAAACCGGATCGAGTATTTACAGACTGGAAAGGTTGATGTTATTTTAGCAAACTTTACCGTAACGGATGAACGCGCAGAGGAAGTAGACTTTGCAGATCCGTATATGAATGTATCACTTGGCGTCGTATCGAAAAAGGATAATGAGATTACGACATTGGATAATTGGAATAAGGATGATTCCATTATTGTAATTTCCGGAACAACTGCAGAGACTTATCTGACCAAGAATTATCCGGATATCCCACTTCAGAAGTTTGATTCCTATGCAACTGCAAAGGAAGCCTTTGAAAACGGAACCTCTGTCGCATGGGCAAACGATAACACAGAAGTTTTAGCGTTCGCACTTCAGAACAAGGATAAAGGTTATGTTGTAGGTATTCCGGAGCTTGGAAGTGCAGACAGCATCGCACCGGCAGTTACCAAGGGGAATGATACCTTACGCAGCTGGATCAATGACGAGATTAAAAGCCTTAGCGAAGAACAGTTTTTCCATGCGGATTACGAAGCAACGCTTGCAGATACCTACGGTCTGGATTACGAAGACAGCCTTGTTATTGAGGGCGGAAAGACAGAATAACTTTTCTGCGCTGGCTGCAGGATTAAGAAGAAATGTTAGAAAGGAGGAAGCAATTTCATGAACTGGGACTTTATCGCAGAGTATCTGCCAATGTATGAGCGGGCTGCAATCCTTACCGTGAAACTTGGAGTCATTGGAATTGTTTTCGCGATCCTTGTCGGACTCATCTGTGCGATGATCGAGTATCATAAGATTCCTGTAGCGAGACAGATTGTGGCAGTATATATTGAGCTCAGTAGAAACACACCGCTTTTAGTGCAATTATTTTTTATTTATTATGGTCTTCCGAAGATCGGATTCAATCTTACACCGGAGGTATGTGGAATCATAGGGCTTGCTTTCCTTGGGGGAAGCTATATGGCTGAAAGCTTCCGCAGCGGACTAGAGACAATCGCACCGATCCAGAGGGAGAGCGCCTTAAGCCTTGGAATGACAAACCGCCAGACGATGCAGTATATTATACTGCCTCAGGCGGTTTCAACGAGTGTTCCGGCATTTGTGGCGAATGTCATCTTTTTATTAAAGGAAACAAGTGTTTTCAGTGCCATAAGCCTGATGGATCTTATGTTCACGGCAAAGGATCTGATCGGACTGTATTATAAG
>CAKRLN010000025.1 GCA_934359535.1 uncultured Lachnospiraceae bacterium | reverse complement strand
ATACCAGGCCGATCAGGTAATGGCAGTATTTTTTGGCATGTTTTATGTGGCAGCCATGTTGTCCTATGTATACCGGATCAGGACACTTGACCGGGGTGTATACCTCGCATTTTTAGTGTTTTTCTGTTCCTGGGGCTGTGATACCTGTGCATATTGTGTAGGCATGCTCATCGGAAAACACAAAATGTCGCCAAAGCTCAGCCCAAAGAAATCGATCGAAGGGGCGGTTGGAGGCATTGCTGGTGCAGCACTTTTAACAGCGTTGTACTGTGTGATTTTCCGTGTACAGATGGTGCTTCAGACAGGAGAGATTGCAATGCTTGCAGTAATTGCGGCTGTGGCGGCATTTATTTCCATGATTGGCGATTTGTGTGCTTCTGCAATCAAACGGAATTATGAGATTAAGGATTATGGACATCTGATTCCGGGACATGGCGGAATTTTAGATCGTTTTGACAGTATGATCATAACGGCTCCGATTATTTATTATCTTGCATTTTATTTTATTTAATTTCAGGGAAAAAGGCAGGAAGATATTATGAAGAAAATAGCAATTCTGGGTTCTACCGGTTCCATTGGAACCCAGACACTTGATGTGGTAAGGGAACATGGAGATATCGAGGTTTTGGCATTAGCCTGCGGAAGCAATACTGCGCTGCTTGAAAAGCAGATCCGCGAATTTCACCCGAAAATGGTATGTGTCGGGGACAAAGTGCATGCAATGGACCTGCAAACACGGATTTCGGATCTGGATGTAACGGTCTGCTGTGGTATGGATGGACTGATCGAAGTGTCGTCGCTTCCAGAGGTTGATGTTGTTGTGACGGCAATTGTTGGTATGATGGGAATACGCCCAACGATCGCTGCAATTGAGGCAGGAAAGGATATCGCACTTGCCAACAAGGAGACACTTGTTACGGCTGGACATATTATTATGCCTCTGGCAGAAAAGTGCAATGTTTCCATTCTTCCGGTTGACAGTGAACACAGTGCGATCTTTCAGTCATTAAACGGAGAAAGACAGAATAAAATTAACAGGATTCTGCTTACGGCATCCGGAGGTCCATTCCGAGGAAAGACGAAGAAGGAACTGAAGAATATAAAGGTCGAGGATGCCTTAAAGCATCCAAACTGGGCAATGGGACGAAAGATTACAATTGATTCCTCAACGCTTGTGAATAAGGGACTTGAGGTAATGGAAGCAAAGTGGCTGTTTGGTGTGGATTTAGATCAGATCCAGGTAGTTGTTCATCCACAGAGCGTGATTCATTCTGCGGTAGAGTACGAGGATGGTGCAGTGATTGCACAGCTTGGCACACCGGATATGCGGCTTCCAATCCAGTACGCACTTTATTATCCAAACAGAAGAACGCTGTCTGGAAAAAAATTAGACCTGTTCTCACTTGGCACACTGACCTTTGAAAAACCGGATACCGAAAATTTCCGTGGACTTGCACTGGCATATGAGGCAATGAAACAGGGAGGCAATATGCCAACGATTTTTAATGCTGCAAATGAGAAGGCGGTTGCGTTATTTCTCAACCGGAAAATCCCATACCTTACAATTCCGGAGATTATTGAGGCATCGATGGAGAATTGCAGTTGGACGGCAGAGCCGGATGTGGAACAGATTTTAAATACCGAACAGGAAACCTATGAGTTTATAAACAGCAGGTGGTAAATTGAATATCATTATAGCAATTATTATTTTTAGTATTATTATTTTATTTCATGAACTTGGACATTTCCTTCTTGCGAAGGCTAACGGAGTTTTGGTCAATGAATTTGCACTTGGTCTCGGACCTACGATTATTGGTTTTACGAAGGGAGAGACGAAATATTCAATCAAGCTTCTTCCATTTGGTGGAGCCTGTATGATGGAAGGAGAGGATGACGCAAGCAACAATGAAAGGGCTTTTAATAATAAGTCTGTGTGGGCGAGAATGAGTGTCGTTTTTGCAGGACCGTTCTTTAATTTTATTATGGCATTTGTCTTTTCCATGATATTAATTGGCTGTGTCGGCTACGACAGACCAGTGGTTTCGGATGTGATTGACGGCTATGCGGCAGAAGAAGCAGGCATTTGTGCCGGAGATACCATTGTTTCCATGAATGGAAAGCACATTCATTTTTACCGGGAGGTCAGTGCGTATTCCACGTTTCATTCCGGTGAAAGCGTAGAGATTGTATACAAAAGGGACGGGGAAAAATATACAACGACACTTGTACCAAAGCTGGATGAGGAGTCCGGGAGATATCTTTACGGCTTTGTCGGAAGTGCCGCAAGAGAAAAAGGAACACTGGTCCAGACCGTTGTAAACAGCTTTTATGAGGTGAAATATTGGATCAATATCACGATCGACAGCTTAAAGATGCTGCTTACCGGAGATGCATCCTTTAATGATTTAAGCGGTCCGGTTGGGATCGTTAAATCGATCGGGGATACGTATGAAAATTCCGTTACGATGGATGGCTATTTTTATGCCTTTTTGAATATGTTAAATATTACTATCTATTTATCCGCAAACCTTGGTGTCATGAATCTGCTTCCGCTTCCTGCATTGGATGGTGGAAGACTGTTCTTTTTGATCGTTGAGGCGGTCCGGAGAAAGAAGATTGACCCGGAGAAAGAAGGAATGGTGCATTTTGTCGGCATCATGCTTCTGATGGGACTTATGGTTGCGGTGATGTTTAATGATATCCGCAAATTATTCTGAGCATAGCAGAGGTGCAGGACGATGGAAAGAAAATATACAAAAGAAGTACACATTGGAAACCGCGTGATCGGAGGAAATCATCCGATTTTGATCCAGTCAATGACAAATACAAAGACGGAGGATGTAGCAAAGACGGTTGCTCAGATTAAAAAGCTGACAGCGGCAGGCTGTGATATTATCCGTTGCGCGGTTCCGACGATGGAGGCGGCAGAAGCAATTGGAGAGATCAAAAAGCAGATTCAGATTCCGCTTGTTGCGGACATTCATTTTGATTACCGTCTGGCGATTGCAGCGATGGAGCATGGTGCAGACAAGATCCGCATCAATCCTGGAAATATCGGAAGCAGGGAACGTGTCCTTGCGGTTGTGAATGCAGCAAAGGAGCGTAATATTCCGATCCGTGTCGGGGTAAACAGCGGTTCTTTGGAGAAAGATCTTGTTGAAAAATACCATGGTGTGACAGCAGAAGGTATTGTGGAGAGCGCACTGGATAAGGTTCACATGATCGAAGATATGGGATATGATAACCTGGTTATCAGCATCAAGTCATCCGATGTCATGATGTGTGTGAAGGCACATGAGCTGATTGCGGATCAGACGGATCATCCGCTTCACGTTGGGATTACCGAAGCAGGTACACTGATCAGTGGCAATATCAAATCCGCAATTGGTCTTGGACTCATCCTGAATCAAGGGATCGGGGATACGATCCGCGTTTCTTTAACGGGAGACCCGTTAGAAGAGATCAAGTCAGCAAAGCTTATTCTTCGTACCCTTGGGATTCGGAAAGGTGGCATTGAGGTTGTATCCTGTCCGACCTGTGGACGTACCCGGATTGACCTGATCGGGCTTGCCAATCAGGTTGAAACGATGGTGGCTGAATTTCCGCTTGACATCAAGGTTGCGGTTATGGGCTGTGTTGTAAATGGACCAGGAGAAGCAAAAGAGGCGGATCTTGGTGTCGCAGGTGGAATTGGCGAAGGACTCATTATAAAGCATGGCGAAGTATATAAAAAGGTACCGGAGGCAGAATTACTTCCTGCCTTAAGATACGAACTGGAACATTGGAGAGAATAGGTTTTGTCAAAGACATTTTTTGAAGTGTTTCCGACTCTCATTGTAGAGTCGGAAATGAAACAGTTATTAGAAAGTACAGAGGTAACCAAGGTAAGTGCGAATCATGAGCGAAATCATATTCGCATTTATTTGCATGCGGAAAGACTGATTTTCCGCAAAAATATTTTAAAGCTGGAACGACTTATAGAAAAGCAGCTGTTTAAAAATAAAAATGTATCGGTTAAGATCATCGAAAGCTATCATCTGTCCGGTCTTTATACACCGGAAAAGCTGATGGATGTCTATAAGGACAGCCTGCTTTCAGAATTAAATGAATACAGTGTGTTAGAGTATAATCTTCTTCGGACAGCTGGCATGGAGTTTAAAGCGCCAAACCACATGGTCCTGACATTGGAGAATACGATTATAGCCCAGACAAGAAAAGAAGAAATTTTAGAATTTTTGGAAAAGGTAATTTGTGAACGGTGTGGATTGAATCTTGCCATTGAGGTTTTATATGAGGAACCGAAAGAGAGTAAATACCGGAAAAACAGCGAAAAACAGATCCGCTTAGCGGTCGAAAGTATTATGGCGCGTACCGGAATTGCATTAAAGGAGAAATCCGAAGATGCCGTAGCGCAGGAAAAAGAAAAGGAAGCACAGACAGAGCTTTCTTCAAATAAGGAAACAGAGAAAACAGAAAGAAAAGAAAAACATACTGTGTCAAAGCCGCAGGAAAAGCCAAAGCAACCGTATGAAAAGAAGGGCGAATTCCGGAGAAAATTTGAGCGTGACAGTGTAAGAAAACCGACGAATCCAGATGTGCTTTACGGCAGGGATTTTGAAGAAGAACCGATGGACATTGATAAGATTGACGGGCCGATCGGAGAGGTTGTCATCCGGGGAAAGATCCTGACACTTGAGACAAGGGAAATCCGGAATGAGAAGACGATTGTTATTTTTTCCATGACGGATTTTACGGATACGATCGTTTTAAAGGTATTTGTAAAAAACGAAGATATCCCAGAGCTTTTGGAGGGGATCAAAAAAGGTGCTTTTATCAAGGTAAAAGGGATGGCAACAATTGATAAATTTGATGGTGAGCTTACAATTGGTTCGATTGCAGGAATCCGGAAAATCCCTGATTTTACTTCTGTCCGTATGGATACGAGTCCGGAGAAACGAGTGGAGCTTCACTGTCATACAAAGATGAGTGATATGGATGGTGTTTCGGATGTTAAGGACATTGTAAAGCGTGCAATGAAGTGGGGACATAAGGCAATTGCGATTACCGACCATGGCGATGTGCAGGCATTTCCGGATGCAAATCATGCAGTCGAAGGCTGTGATGGGGATTTTAAGGTTATTTACGGCGTTGAGGCATACCTGGTTGATGATTTAAAGGACATCATTGAAAACAGCAAAAATCAGTCGCTGGAGGACGCTTATGTCGTGTTTGACCTTGAGACAACCGGTTTTAGTCCGGATGTCAACCATATTATTGAGATCGGAGCGGTTAAGGTGCAAAACGGAAAGATTACCGACCGTTTTTCCACGTTTGTCAATCCGCAGGTTCCGATTCCATTTCATATTGAAAAGCTGACTTCGATCAATGACGATATGGTAATTGATGCTCCGGTGGTTGAGGATATTTTGCCGGAATTTATGGAGTTTTGCAAGGACTGTATCATGGTTGCACACAACGCTGATTTTGATATGAGCTTTATCAAACGAAATTGTGAAAGGATTGGTCTGCCATGTAACAAAACGATCGTAGATACTGTGGCACTTGCGCGTGTGCTGCTTCCGAAGCTGAACCGGTTTAAGTTAGACACGGTGGCAAAGGCATTAAACGTATCGCTTGACAATCATCATCGTGCGGTTGACGATGCTGCCTGCACCGCAGAGATTTTTGTAAAGTTTATTCCGATGCTTCATGACCGGGGAATCGATAGACTTGATGCAGTCAATGCACTTGGAAGCTCTTCTGTGGAGAATATCAGGAAGCTTCCAACCTATCATGCGATTATTCTTGCAACCTGTGATCAGGGGCGGACGAATCTGTACCGTCTGACATCACTTGCACATTTAAAGTATTATCATAAGCGTCCAAGAATTCCGAAGAGTGAATTTGTAAAATACCGGGATGGGCTTCTGATTGGATCTGCATGTGAAATGGGAGAACTGTACCGGGCGATTTTAAACGGAAGACCAGAGGAGGAGATTGCAAGACTTGTGGATTTCTATGATTACCTGGAGATCCAGCCGCTTGGGAATAACTCCTTTATGCTGCGGGATGAAAGCTCGCCGGTGAAAACAGTTGAGGATCTGCAGAACATCAACCGCCGGATTGTGCGCCTTGGGGAGCAGTTTGGAAAGCTTGTTGTCGGAACCTGTGATGTTCACTTTTTAGATCCGGAGGATGAGGTATACCGCCGGATCATTATGGCAGGAAAAGGTTTTAAGGATGCTGATGATCAGGCTCCGCTTTATCTGCGTACGACAGAGGAGATGTTAAAGGAATTTGAGTATCTTGGAAGCACCAAGGCAGAGGAGATTGTAATCACAAATCCGAATAAGATTGCGGATATGTGTGATAAAATTTCACCAGTACGTCCGGATAAATGTCCTCCGGTTATCGAAAATTCAGATCAGATGCTCCGTGATATCTGTTATCATAAGGCACATAAAATGTACGGGGAAACGCTTCCGAAGATCGTGCACGAACGGCTTGAAAGGGAGTTAAATTCCATTATTTCAAACGGTTATGCTGTGATGTATATTATTGCCCAGAAGCTTGTGTGGAAGTCGAATGAGGATGGATATCTGGTAGGATCGAGAGGATCGGTTGGAAGCTCCTTTGTTGCGACAATGTCCGGTGTAACGGAGGTAAACCCACTTCATGCGCATTATCTGTGTGAGTACTGCAAATATAGTGACTTTGATTCAGAGCTTGTAAAATCTTATTCTGGACGAAGCGGCTGTGATATGCCAGATGCGATATGCCCGAAGTGTGGAAGACCGCTTCGGAAGGAAGGCTTTGATATTCCATTTGAGACCTTCCTTGGCTTTAAGGGAAACAAAGAACCGGATATCGACTTAAACTTTTCCGGAGAATACCAGAGTAAGGCACATAAATATACAGAGGTGATCTTTGGAGAGGGACAGACCTTTAAGGCGGGGACAATTGGAACACTTGCGGACAAGACTGCGTTTGGTTATGTAAAAAATTATTATGAAGAACGTGGAATCCATAAAAGAAACTGTGAGATTGACCGGATTGTGCAGGGCTGTGTCGGAGTACACCGTACAACCGGACAGCACCCGGGAGGAATCGTTGTGCTTCCGATGGGAGAGCAGATCTATACCTTTACTCCAGTGCAGCATCCGGCAAATGATATGACGGTAGATATTATCACGACGCATTTTGATTACCATTCAATCGATCACAACCTGCTAAAGCTTGATATTTTAGGACACGACGATCCGACCATGATCCGTATGCTTCAGGATCTGACCGGAGTTGACCCGACACAGATTCCACTTGATGATAAGGCCGTTATGTCTCTATTTCAGGATACATCAGCACTTGGCATTACACCGGAGGATATTGATGGCTGTCCGCTTGGTGCACTCGGAATCCCGGAATTTGGTACAGATTTTGCGATGGGAATGCTCCTTGATACGCATCCGACTGAATTTTCCGATCTGATCCGGATTGCAGGACTTTCCCACGGAACAGATGTCTGGCTGGGGAATGCACAGACTTTGATCGAGGAAGGAAAAGCAACGATTTCTACGGCGATCTGTACCAGAGATGATATTATGATTTATCTGATAGGTATGGGACTCGATAGTGAGGAGTCGTTCACGATTATGGAATCTGTGCGAAAAGGAAAAGGCCTAAAACCGGAATGGGAAAAGGATATGATTGATCATGGCGTGCCAGACTGGTATATCTGGTCTTGTAAGAAGATCAAATATATGTTCCCCAAGGCGCATGCGGCGGCCTATGTTATGATGGCATGGCGGATTGCTTATTGCAAGGTTTTTTATCCGCTTGCCTATTATGCAGCTTATTTTTCCATCCGTGCGACTGCATTCAGTTATGAGCTGATGTGTCAGGGAAAGGAAAAACTTGAAGTTTATAAAAGGGACTACGAAAAACGCAAGGATACACTTTCCAAGAAAGAACAGGATACCTATAAGGATATGCGTATCGTTCAGGAAATGTATGCAAGGGGCTTTGAATTTCTGCCACTTGATATCTACCATGCGCACCCAAACCGGTTCCAGATTATAGACGGAAAACTGATGCCGGCACTTAATACAATTGATGGGCTTGGTGACAATGCTGCGGTTTCAATTGCAGAGGCGGCAAAGGACGGACCGTTTTTATCAAAGGATGATTTCCGTGACCGCACCAAGGTTTCGAAGACGATCGTTGATATGATGAGTGATCTTGGCTTATTTGGAGATATTCCAGAGTCCAATCAGCTGTCATTATTTGATTTTGGAGCATAAAAAAACGCTGTAAGCAGTCGGATTCTGCTTGCAGCGTTTTTGTGCAGTGACTATTTGTGATCCTTTATGGCACCAGGAGAGAAGGTATAAATTTCACCTGGATTGCTTGTACTTGTATAATAGGTCTGTCCTGTCTTGAAATCCCGGAAATAAATATAATATGAGGTAACATTGATATTGGTATAATTGCCGGAAGCAAGCACATTTCCATCTGAGCCATCGGTTTTTATCGTACAAAGTCCAGGATCTGTCTCACTGTATTTCTGGTAGATGATGTTGCTCCCATAGACATTATAGCAGTCAATGCTGTCGGAGGTAACAACAGATGCGGCGTCCGTATCTGGATTGGCGCAGGTAAGGGCATAATTATTTTCTACATCCATGTAGTAGATCTGGTTTGCACTGACCGCAATCGGTTTATAGGCATCACAGGAGAAAATATTTTTCGAGGAGCCGGACGCCGTATCGTATCGATAGAGATTGCCGTCTGTTTGTGTTCCATTATAATAGAAGTACTGACCGAGTGTACTGCAGTTGAACACATAATAGGAATAGACCTGCTTACGCTCCTTGCCATCGATTTTTACCCGGTAAAGCGTTGTTGCGTCTTTATCATCATAGTGCAGATAGTAAATATAATTGCCAAGAAGAGATGCATAGATGCATGGTGCTTCATCCAAAACAGCAGCCTCACCACCACTTCGTTTTATCCGGCAGAGACTGTTGTTATTAAAGGAAAACATGGAAAAATCAACAGCAGACCGGTCATTGTTACGGACATAATAGACGTAATTGGCATCGGCATTGATGTACATGGCGGTATCGTTGTTCAGCTTGCGGACATTCGAGCCATTTAGGTCCATGGCATACAGCTTCCCGCTGTCATCCGGATTGGAAAAAAATACAGTGCCGTTGCTTTCGCAGAACAGGCCGCCGTTATAGAGATTCCCGGCAGTGTTCCCATTTACATAAGTATCATTGTAATGAAATTTATGCTGGTGGATATAAAAGAATGTTCCGGCGATAAGCAAGATAATTACCGGAAGACTAATAAATAAGACCTTTTTTTTCATAGTAACCCCCTCCTTATAAGTAGACCCTTTTCTTATATTTATTGTGTTACGGGTTCACACACGCCATTCGTGAACTATAACTTTATTATATCGTCTCAGAGGATATCTTTCAAGCTTGTCTTGCCTTTCCCTTGGGATTGTTATATGATGAAGCTATAGTTCACGAAAGGCACGTGTGAATAGTAACAAGATAAAAGCAATGAAAAGAAAATACATAAATTGAGGAGAATACATGAAGGATTTACTGGAACTGAGGGATCAGATTGATGTGATTGATGATCAGATCGTATCCCTGTATGAGAAGCGTATGAAGATTGCAGAAGAGGTGGCAGATTATAAGATTCATACGGGCAAAAAGGTGTTTGATAAGAAGAGGGAGGATGAGAAGCTAAAAAAGCTTACCGAGAAGGCTCATTCGGATTTTACGAAGCACGGAATCTATGAATTGTTTGAACAGATTATGGCTGTGAGCCGCAAAAGGCAGTACCAGCTTCTGACAGCGGAAGGACTTACAGAGAATACTGGGTTTCTTGAGGTTGGGCAGTTAGACTATGCAAATGCAAGAATTGTTTTTCAGGGAACAGAGGGTGCTTACAGTGAGCAGGCAATGAAAACCTATTTCGGAGAACAATGTGACAGCTATCACGTTGACACCTGGAAGGATGCAATGGAGGCGATTAAGAAAAAGGAAGCCGATTATGCAGTGCTTCCGATTGAGAATTCTTCCGCAGGAATTGTCTCGGAGAATTATGATCTTCTTGTAGAATATGATAACTATATTGTAGGGGAGCAGATCATCAAAATCGAGCATGCACTTTTAGGACTGCCGGATGCCAGTCTTTCAGATATTACGAATGTATATTCCCATCCACAGGCACTGATGCAGTGTGCAGGCTATTTTGAAGAACATAAAGACTGGGAGAAAATCAGTGTCAAGAATACGGCTGTGGCAGCCAAAAAGATCAAGGATGACGGGAAGAAAAACCAGGCGGCGATTGCAGGAAGCATCAATGCGGATATCTATGGACTGAAGGTACTGGATAATTCCATTCAGGATAACAAAGATAACAGCACCCGGTTCATTATTGTTTCAAACCGTAAAATCTATGAGAAAAATGCAGGAAAGATCAGTATCTGTTTTGAGACACTAAATGAAAGCGGCTCTCTTTATCATACACTTTCCCACTTTATCTACAACAACCTGAATATGACAAAGATCCAGTCAAGACCTGTAAAGGATAAGAATTGGAAATACCGGTTTTTTATTGATTTTGATGGAAATTTACAGGATTCTGCGGTACAGAATGCATTAAGGGGATTAAAGGCAGAGACAGAGTCGTTAAAAATACTTGGCAATTACTAAAAGAGAGGTGTTTGGAATGGCAGTACAGACATTTGCAGCAATTTATATCGGAACCTATGAGGTCAGCCTGAAAATTTTTGAGCTTTCCGGGAAAAAGAAAATCCATGAAATCGATCATATCCGGGCAAGGGTAGAACTTGGAAGGGATGCTTATACCAAAGGTGCAATCGGATATGAGCTTGTGGATGAGCTGTGCGATACGCTTGATGAATATTCCAAGATCATGGATGGGTATAAAGTGGATGCTTATGAAGCATATGCATCAGCAGTTTTAAGAGATTCTTCGAATGAATTATTTATCCTTGATCAGATCAGGCTTCGTACAGGGCTTAAGGTACAGGTCATCAGCAACTCGGAGCATCGGTTTATCAGCTACAAATCCGTGGCAGGGCGTGAGGAGTTTGAAGAGATGATCCAGAGCTCTGCCGCAGTGGTGGACGTTGGCGGAGCGGGACTTCAGATCACGCTGTTTCAGAACGGATCACTTGTGACAACACAGCATGTTGTGATCGGAACGCTGCGTTTAAGTGAGCTATTAAGGGATCGGAGCAGATCACTTGCCATGTCGGAAAAGCAGATGGAGGAGCTGATCAATAAGAAGCTTGAGACGCTGCGGCATCTGTATCTGAGAGATGAGATGAAATATATCATTTTTATGGGAGATTACTGCACGGAGCTTATGAAGCATCTGGACAAAAATCATCAGACAGACAATTTGGTGCGTGTAGAGAAGTTTATCAAATATATATGCAGGCTTCAGAAAAAAACAGTTGCAGAGATTTCAGCAGAACTGAATCTTTCAAATGACAATGATCCGCTTATCGTACCATCGATTCTTTTATTTAAGGCACTTGCAGAGAGCATGAATTCAAAGGAGGTATGGGTTCCAGGGGTAAACATTAACGATGGAATTGCCTATTCCTATGCCGAAAAGAATCATTTGGTGCGTGCGATCCATGATTTCGATCAGGATATTTTATCCGCAGCAAGAAATCTTTCCGAGCATTATAAAAGCTATTCCCCACATATTGAAGCACTTACCCAGATGTCAACAAAGATATTTGAGACGATGAAGAAGGTACACGGACTTGGCAACAGGGAGCGTCTTCTCCTTGAGGTTGCTACGATCCTTCATGACTGTGGTAAATATGTAAGCTTTGCAAACAGCCCGGAATGTGCGTACCAGATCATTATGTCATCGGAGATTATTGGACTCACCCATTTAGAACGGGAGATTGCAGCGTTTACGGTATTATATAACACACTTCCACTTCCGGAATATGATGAGCTTTCTGACAGGCTTGACCAGTACAGCTATATGGTTGTGGCAAAGCTGTCGGCTATTCTTAGGCTTTCCAATGCACTTGATCAGAGCCACAAGCAGAAATTTAAAAATATCCGTATTACGATCCGGGGAAAAGAGCTTCTGATTGCGGTGGAGGCACTGGAAGATATTTCGTTGGAACAGACACTTTTCGCAGAGAAAACAGCGTATTTTGAGAATGTATTCAGTATCAAACCGATATTGAAAGAAAAAAGGGTATATAATTTATAGAATTCTGGACAGGAGGGCTTTTTATGGACAACAAAACAGATTTTACAAATCCGGAATATTATGAAAATCGTGAATTGAGCTGGATTCAGTTTGACAGGCGCGTATTAAATGAAGCAAGGGACAAATCCATTCCACTTTTAGAACGGCTAAAGTTTGTCAGCATTACCTCCTCAAATCTGGATGAGTTTTTTATGGTGCGGGTTGCATCCTTAAAGGATATGGTGCATGCCGGCTATAAAAAGAAGGATATCGCAGGAATGACAGCATCGGAGCAGCTTGCAGCGATCAACCGGGAGACAAGGGCACTTGTAGAACAGCAATATTCGACATATAACCGGTCGCTGCTTCCACTTTTGAATCAGAATGGAATCTACATCAAGGATAAGCATGAGGAGCTTACAGAAGAACAGAAAACATTTGTAGATCAGTACTTTATGGAAAATGTATATCCGGTTTTGACACCGATGGCAGTTGATGCCTCAAGACCGTTTCCGTTAATCCGGAATAAGACCTTAAATATTGCGGCACTTCTTGCCGGGAAAAAGGCGGAAGATGAAAAGGGGGAGGGAAGCAAAAAGAAAAAGACTCTAAACAAAAAGGAAGAGACGGTCTTTGCAACAGTTCAGGTTCCGAGTGTGCTGCCACGTATTGTGCAGATCCCAGGTGAAAACGGAGGAATCAGCTTTATACTTTTAGAACAGATTATTGAGCGGAATATCGGAAAGCTGTTTTCCAATTATGAGGTTTTGTGTGCCTATCCATACAGGATCATGCGGAATGCAGATCTGACCATTGATGAGGATGAGGCATCGGATCTTTTGAAGGAGATCCAGAATAAGCTAAAGATGCGCCAGTGGGGAGAAGTTATCCGTCTTGAGGTGGAAGAACGCATTGACAGAAAGCTGCTTGCATTTTTAAAATCGGAGCTTAAGGTCGCTTCAGAGGATATCTTTGAGATTGGAGGTCCGATCGATCTTACATTTTTAATGAAAATGTATGGATTAGAGGGCTTTGATGAGCTTCGGTATGCGCCGTATACACCGCAGCGGGTGCCGGAAATCGAGCCTGGAGAAAATATTTTTGAGGAGATCCGTAAGGGGGATATTTTCCTGCATCATCCATATGAGACATTTGAGCCGGTCGTTGATTTTATCCGTCAGGCGTCAAAGGATCCGGAGGTGCTTGCGATTAAGCAGACACTTTACCGTGTCAGCGGTAATTCACCAATTATAAGCTCACTTGCACAGGCAGCAGAAAACGGCAAGCAGGTAACAGTGCTTGTCGAGCTTAAGGCAAGATTTGATGAAGAACACAACATTGTGTGGGCAAAGAAATTAGAGCAGGCAGGCTGTCATGTAATCTACGGTCTGGTCGGCTTAAAAACACATAGTAAGATTGCACTTGTTGTCCGCAGGGAAGAGGATGGCATCCGGCGTTATGTACATCTTGGAACAGGAAATTACAATGATTCTACAGCAAAGCTATATACGGACTGTGGTATTTTTACCTGCAAGGAATCCATTGGAGAGGATGCAACTGCGGTCTTTAACATGTTATCTGGATATTCCGAGCCATTATCGTGGAATGAGCTGATTCTTGCTCCATACTGGCTTAGAAAAAAATTCTTAAAGCTGATCCTTAGAGAGAGCAGATATGCCAAAAAGGGCGAGGAGGCACGCATTGTTGCCAAGATGAATTCTTTGTGTGATCCAGAGATTATTGCAGCACTATACGAGGCATCGTCAAACGGTGTTAAAATTGATCTGATTGTAAGGGGAATCTGCTGCTTAAAGGTTGGTATTCCGGGGGTCAGTGAGAATATTACTGTGCGTTCCATTGTAGGCAATTTTTTAGAGCACAGCAGGATCTTTTATTTCCATAACGCAGGAGATGCAGAGGTCTATATGGGAAGCGCGGACTGGATGCCAAGAAACCTGGACCGCCGTGTAGAGATTATATTCCCGGTAATTGACGAGGCCTTAAAAAAGAAAGCCTGCCATATTTTAGAGGTCGAGCTTACGGATAACGTGAAAGCGCATGTGCTTGGTGCAGACGGGGAATACAGTAAGATTGACAAGAGAGGAAAGCAGCTTGTGAATTCACAGGAGCAGTTCTGTATAGAAGCCAAAGCTGCTGTTCCAAAGAATGATCATTTTGACAGGGAACGGGTATTTATTCCGGCGGAGCCGGCAGAGTAATTAAAGGGAAAGAGTCGCTTTCATTTTTGTAAGAAGCTCATATGGAACAAACATGTTTCCACGCCCGCATCCAAGGTGGATATATGGCTTGTTTGAACCATGAAAATCCGAACCGCCGCTAAGAAGCAGTCCATGCTCTGCGGCGGTTTTTCGCATCAGGGCCTCGTCCCCTTTCGTGTAGGTCGAATAGATGGCTTCCATGCCAGCGAGCCCGAAAGCCATAAGCTCTTCGATCATCCGGTTTAAGGTGATCTGATTCATATGATAGAGAATCGGATGGGCAAGGATTGGAAGGCCTCCAGCGGTGCGGATCAGACGGCAGGCATCCATGGCAGAGATTTTTTCCCTTGGAACATAACAAGGGCAATCATCTCCAAGGTATTTCTCAAAAGCATGGTTGATGGAACCGATTTGACCATGGTCGACGAGAAAACGTGCAATGTTTGCGCGTGTGATAACGGCATCCGGGTTATCAGAAAGAAGGGCTTCCATTGTGATGTCAAAGCCTTCTTCCTGGAGCCGTGCAACAATCCTGTCGTTTCTTGTATCGCGGGCGGTCTGGAAATGGGACAGGGCATCGGAAAGCTTCTGATTCTCCGGATCAATGAAAAGTCCGACAATGTGGATTTCTCGTTTGTCGTATTCGCTTGAAAGCTCAACACCTGGGATGATTTCAAGTAAGGTATGGGATGCGGCAGCTTCTGCCTCCCTGATTCCGGCGGTCGTGTCGTGGTCGGTCAGTGCCATGGCAGAAAGCTCGGACTTTTGCGCTTCCATAACAAGCTCTTTCGGAGTCATGGTTCCATCGGAAAAGGTGGAATGCACATGAAGATCGATTTTTTTCCTATTCATAAGAAAAACTCCTTTTCATTTTGATAAAAATATAGTATCATATCAAAAGGAATTTTTCTATGAAAGAACTTACAAATAAGTATTGACATCAGAAGATTTCTATGCTATTTTATATGAGTTGTTAGAAAACAAGTAGAGTATCCACTCTCACCTAAGCG
>CAKRLN010000024.1 GCA_934359535.1 uncultured Lachnospiraceae bacterium | reverse complement strand
GTTATAAGGGTGTAGAGAAATCTTTCGCAGTTCAGGCAGGAAGAGAGATTCGAATTATGGTAGTTCCTGAACAGGTAAGCGATGCGGACATGGTTCTGATGGCACGTGATATTTCAAAGCAGATTGAATCTGAATTAGAATATCCAGGTCAGATCAAGGTCAACGTGATCAGAGAGTCCCGCGTTACCGATTACGCAAAATAGTGAGACAAAATAAGACAAAATCAAAGACGGATGCAGTAATGCAGCCGTCTTTTTTTGGACACAAAAAAGAGCGGAAAAAAGAAGAGGAGAGACGAAATAATGGATATTAAAATGAAACGGATCAAACGGGAGCTTATGTACAAAGGATCAATTGTAGATGTATATAAGGATACGATGAAGCTGGCAGATGGAAACACAGAGGCGTGGGATTACGTGGCGCATCGGAAAGGCGCCGCAGCAGTGCTTCCGGTAAGAGAAGACGGTAAAATTATCCTTGTCCGTCAATACCGGAATGCATTGGAGCGTGAAACACTTGAGATCCCGGCTGGCTGCCGTGACAGCTTAGATGAGGATACAAAAATCTGTGCGGAACGTGAGCTTGAAGAAGAGACCGGCTATAGGAGCAGTAATATACAGTTTCTTTTAGCACTTCGGACAACCGTTGCCTTCTGTAACGAATCGATTGATGTGTATGTGGCAACAGGTCTTACACCGGGAGAGCAGCATTTGGATGAAGCGGAGGAAATCCAGGTAGAGGCATATTCCGTAGAGGAACTTTGCAATATGATTTATGCCGGAAAGCTTCAGGATTCCAAAACGGTGTCTGCAATTCTTGCGTATAGTAATAAAATAAAATAACCGGACATATTCTGAATAGAATCGATTGATTGAGGGGAATATGAAAAGACAGGTATTGTTCTTACTCGTATGTTTTCTTGCCGGGGTGTTTTCAGCACAACTGTTCGGAACAGAATTTCTCGTTACCTATGGCTTTTTAAACCGGCATCATATTACGGCATTCGTGCATACGGAGGTGCCATATTTAAAGGTATTCTGGAATGTCCTGTGGGACCGGGGAAAGCTCTTTTTGCTCCTGGCAGTGCTTGAGATGACACCATTTCAGGTGGCACTTCCAAAGCTTATAAAGGGAATTGTGCTTTATACATTTGGATTATTTTTCTGGGCATGTCTTATGAATATGGGATTTTATGGGATTCTTGTATGCATGGGCAGCGTGATGCCGCAGATCCTTCCGTATGCCGCAGCACTTTTTCTGCTGTTTGGTCTTGGCGGACAACCACGTTATGTAGGACCGGGATATACAAAAAGCAGCCTGCTGCGGACCCCGGTTATCCGGTATGCGTCTGCAGTGGCTGCAATCGTACTTCTTGTTGTGGTGGGAGCTGTTCTTGAGGCTTCCGTTAGCAGATTTTTATTAAAAGCTGTACTCGGACACCTGAAGGCAGTTTAAAAAGAATTAGGCATTCATTTCAGCAATATTGTAAATCAAAGCCTTTGTATCCTCCCAGCCAAGACATGGATCTGTGATGGATTTGCCATATACGTGTTCACCGATAGCCTGATTTCCTTCTTCAATGTAGCTTTCGATCATAAGACCTTTTACAAGGGTACGGATATCAGAAGAAAGCTTGCGGTTATGCATAACCTCCTTTGCAATACGGATCTGTTCTTTGAACTTTTTGCCTGAATTCGAATGGTTGCAGTCAATGATTGCAGCTGGATTGATCAGATCCATTTTTCCGTACATGTCATGAAGGCGGATCAGATCTTCGTAATGGTAGTTCTGTGTGGTGTTTCCGTGTTTGCTGACAGCACCGCGGAGTACAACGTGGGTAAGAGGATTTCCGGTTGTCTCGACCTCATAGCCGCGGTATACAAAATGATGTGGATGCTGTGCTGCATATACGGAGTTTAACATAACAGAGAAATCACCACTGGTCGGGTTTTTCATTCCAGATGCAACGTCGAAGCCGCTTACAGTCAGACGGTGCTGCTGATCCTCGACAGAACGTGCACCGATTGCAACGTAGGAGAGAAGATCCTCCACATAACCCCAGTTTTCCGGATAAAGCATTTCATCGGCACAGGTAAGACCGCTTTCTTTTACCGCACGGATGTGCATTTTTCTCATGGCAATCAGACCCTCGATCATATCCGGAGCCTTTTCCGGATCAGGCTGGGAAGCAATTCCTTTGTAGCCTTCGCCGGTTGTACGAGGCTTGTTGGTGTAGACACGCGGAACGATAACAAGCTGATCCTTTACATCGTCCTGGATTTTTGTAAGACGGCTTACGTAATCACAGACAGAATCTTCATTATCAGCAGAGCATGGCCCGATGATTAAAAGGAAACGGTCATCCTTTCCGGTAATGATATCAGAGATCATCTGATCCCGTTCTTTTTTTAAAGCAGCAAGCTCCGGGGAAAAAGGAAAACGTTCCTTGATCTCAGCAGGACTTGGTAATTGGTTCAAAAATGTGAAACTCATAGCATAACTCCTTACTTATCGTATTGTACTTAGCTGTTATCTTAATCGACTTTTGTAAGATTGTCAAATTATTAACACTTATATGTGATATGAAAAAACATTATACAATGACGAAAACAGGGAGTTGACTTTTTTCAAATGTTTTGTTATATTAAACAAGTTAGCGGCAGCCGTAGTATAATGGATAGAACACAGGACTCCGACTCCTGGGATGCGGGTTCGATTCCCGCCGGGTGCATTTATGAGATGGCAGAACAGTAGTGTATTCTTAGGAAACAGTAATTGTTTTGCCATATTTTGGCTACAAATATATTAGGAGGAGCATATGTCAAACATATTTTTTGAAAAATATAAACGTTATATCGCGGCAGCAATCCTGCTTGTGCTTGCACTGGTGGTGCTGCTTGTTAGTGTTCATACATCGAAGAAGGGCAAAGGAAACCAGGCAGAGGCAACAGAACAGAGTGAGACTGATTTTGAATTGGCTTCGGAATTTGAACAGGATGGAAATGATAAGGTGAATGCTTTAATTAGTAACTATCTGACAGCATACGCCTCAGATGATCTTGATACGCTTTCTAAGCTTGCAGTTCCGCTTTCTGATAATGAGAAGAGCTACATTGGTGTTTTCAGCCAGTATATTGAAAGCTATCAGAATGTGAAATGCTACGAGAAGGCAGGCTTATCAAAGGGCTCATACCTTGTTTCGGTAGCCTATGATCTGAAATTTTATGGCGTGGATACCGTAGCACCAGGGCTTGAATTTTATTATGTTGAGACCGGAGATGACGGAGAGCTCTATATTAACAATCTGTACAGCTCCTATAATCTTGGAAGAGGCGAGAATGAGCTTGATCCAAATGTCTATTCGGTTGTTTTAAAATATGAGCAGCAGGAAGATGTCACAGCATTACAGAAGCAGATTGAAGATACCTATAATGCTGCAATTGCGAGTGATCCGAATCTGGCAGCCATGCTGACATCGACGATTCCTACTGCAATGAGCCAGTGGGTAGCAGAGCTAGACAAGCAGGCAGAAAGCACAGAGCAGACAACGGAAGAGGCTTCTACCGAGCAAAGCAGCGAGCAGACATCCGATGCACAGGTGGAGGAAGGACAGACAGGTGAAGCACCGGAACAGCAGGAGCAGGCACAGCCGGAAACACCGCAGGTGACAGCTGTAACGGTAATGGCTACGGATGTCAGTGTCCGTGATGCACCGAGCACCGATGGAGGCTTTCTGTCCAGCGTGAATGTAGGAGAGACTTATACAAAGCTTGGAACAGAGGGAGACTGGACAAAGATCGATTATATGGGAACAGAAGCCTATATTAAATCCGAATTTGTACAAGATGTGACAAACTAATACAAAAGGCAGGAAAAAGAAAGGGAGCGGTCGGACTAAGACAGCCACTATGATTTCATAGGGCTTAGTACGGCTGCTCTTTTAAAATCAGATAAAGGAGAAAATGGGATGCAGGAGGATGGAATCCGGATCAATAAGTATCTGAGTGAGGCTGGCGTATGTTCGAGAAGAGAGGCGGACAGACAGGTGGAGCTTGGAAATGTGACAATCGATGGCGCGACAGCAGAAACCGGGGCAAAGGTATATCCAGGACAGAGCGTATGCTATCAGGGCAAGAAAGTTTCAAAAGAAGAGGAGATGATCCTGCTTGCATTTCATAAACCGGCGGGGATCGTCTGCACAGCAGAAAAAAGAGAAAAAAACAATGTCGTTGACTATATTGGCTATCCAAAACGGATTTATCCGGTTGGCAGACTCGATAAGGATTCGGAAGGACTGCTTCTTATGACCAATAACGGAGAAATCGTAAATAAGATCATGAGAGCGGGGAACCGCCATGAAAAGGAATATATCGTAACGGTCAATAAGCCGGTCACAGACAGCTTTATCCGGGGAATGGCTGGCGGAGTTCCGCTTGTGGAACTGAATACACAGACAAGAAAATGCAAGGTCGAGAAAATCGGAAAAAGGCAGTTTAAGATCATACTAACACAGGGCTTAAACCGTCAGATCCGTAGGATGTGTGAGTATTTTGGATACCGCGTGGAGCGGCTTGTACGTGTGCGGATCATGAATATTGAGCTTGGTAATCTGGAGGCCGGGAAATACAGACCCGTGACGAAGGACGAGTATAAAAAGCTTCAGACACTGATCCGCAATTCTTCAAATGGACCGGCAGGAGGGAAAAAGGCAGATGGCAGATAAAAAAGAACGAATCGAAGCACTTGTTGCAAAGCTGAATCAGGCATCGAAGGCTTATTACAATGGACAGGATGAGATTATGTCCAATTATGAATGGGACCAGATGTTTGATGAGCTGCAGGAATTAGAGGGTGAGACCGGTTATGTCATGCCAGACAGCCCGACGCAGAATGCCGGATTTGAAGAAAGCCAGGGAGAGAAGGAGACGCATGAATATCAGGCGCTTTCCCTTGCGAAGACAAAACAGGTTTCTGAACTCCAGAAATGGGCAGGGGAAAGGGAAATCTGGCTTTCCTGGAAGCTGGATGGTCTTACGCTTGTACTGACCTATGATGGCGGATTACTCACAAAGATTCTGACAAGAGGAAACGGAACCGTTGGAACGAATATTACATTTTTAAAAAAGGCGATCCAGGGTTTTCCACTGAAAATTTCATATAAGGGACATCTTGTTGTGCGCGGGGAGGCAGCAATCTCCTATACGGATTTTGCGCAGATCAATGATATGATCGAGGATGATGACGAAAAATATGCCAATCCAAGGAATCTTGCATCTGGTACGCTGAATTTGGAGGATGTGAATGAGGTAAAGGCAAGACATGTGCATTTTCATGCATTTACTCTTGTTCATATGGATGACGCGGTCAAATCCTGGGGACAGCAGATGGATTACCTGGAAGAGCTTGGATTTACGGTAGTTGACCGGGAGAAGGGAACGGCAGATACCCTTCCGGCATTGGTTGAGAAATGGACAAAGCGTGTAGAAAATGGAAAAATGGATATTCCGGTAGATGGACTTGTGATCTGTTATGAGGATACCGACTATGCAGCAACCGGAAGCGTGACCGGACATCACGCTACGCGCGCAGGCCTGGCATTTAAATGGCAGGATGAATCTGTGGAAACAAAGCTTCGGTATATTGAATGGTCCTGTGCAGTATCGACCATCTCTCCGGTTGCAGTGTTTGAGCCGGTTCAGATTGAGGGAACAACGGTGTCGCGCGCTTCTCTTTGTAATTTAAGTGAGATCAGGCGGCTTGGTGTTGGAAAAGAATGTACTCTTGAAATTATTAAAGCAAATAAAATCATTCCAAAATGCATTGGGGTAAAGGATGCAACCGGTGAAGTCGAGATTCCAAGGGAGTGTCCGGTGTGCCATGCAAAAACAGCGATTCACATCAGTGAAAACAGTGGGACAGAGACATTGCACTGCACAAATCCGGACTGTACAGCAAAGCATGTGAGAAAATTTACCCGTTTTGTAAGCAAAAATGGAATGGATATCGATGGACTTTCTGCACAGACAATGATAAAGTTTATGAATGACGGTTATCTTTCAAATTTTGCAGATCTGTATCATTTGAACAACCATTTCGATGCGATCCGGGAACGGGATGGATTTGGGGAAAAATCTGTGGAAAATATGGATCGTGCGATCGAAAAGAGCAGACAGGCGAAACCGGTAAATTTTATTTATGCACTCTGTATTCCGATGATCGGAACAGATGCGGCGAAGAAAATAGTCGGGACACTCGGTTTTTCAGGCTTCCAGCAGAGACTTGCAGATGGAGAGGGCTTCGAGGATATTGATGGAATCGGTCTTGAAAAGTCCAACTCGATCTTAAACTGGTACCAAAATCCGAATAATCAGGCATCCTTTGAAGCTCTTTTGCAGGAAATCCACTTAGAAGCGGCTGCACCTGTGAAAAAAGAGAATGGAAGCTGCAAGGGAATTACATTTGTTATAACCGGAGATGTACATCATTACAAAAACCGCGATGAATTTAAGGCATATGTTGAAAGCCAGGGTGGAAAGGTAACTGGGTCGGTTTCGAAAAAAACCAGTTATCTTGTCAATAATGATACCGAATCAGAATCCTCAAAAAACCGGAAGGCAAAAGAGCTTGGAATTCCGATTATTTCAGAGGATCAGTTTATTGAAATGTTTGGGGAAAACGTGGAGGGATAAAAAATGCCAATTAAAACACAAAGAGATCTTCCAGCAAGGGAGATTCTGGAACATGAGAATATATTTGTGATGGATGAGAGCCGTGCATCGCATCAGGATATCCGTCCGATCAGCATTGCAATCGTGAATCTGATGCCACTTAAGGAGGATACGGAGCTTCAGATCTTAAGATCACTTTCCAATTCGCCGCTTCAGGTGGATGTCTCCTTTGTTGCGCTGACTTCGCATGAATCCACGCATACATCATTAAGCCACCTGAACCAGTTTTATGTCTCCTTTGATGATATCCGTTATCAGAACTTTGACGGACTGATCATTACCGGAGCACCGGTGGAGCAGATGGAGTATGAAAAAGTCGACTACTGGGAGGAGATTTGTTCGATCATGGAATGGTCCAAAACACATGTAACCTCCACGTTGCATCTGTGCTGGGGTGCGCAGGCGGGGCTTTATTATCATTACGGAATTCCAAAGCATATGCTTTCGAAAAAGAAATTCGGGGTATACAGGCATCATGTAATGAACCGTAAGATTCCGCTTGTCCGTGGCTTTGATGATTATTTCTGGGCACCACATTCCAGACACACAGAAATCCGTAAGGAGGATATCGAAAAGATCAGCAGTCTTACAATTCTTGCAGAATCCGAGGAAGCGGGTGTTTTCCTTGTGATCGATGAGGACGGACGTCAGATTTTTGTGATGGGACATCCGGAGTATGACCGGTTTACGCTTCACAATGAGTATATGCGTGACAAGAAAAAGGGGCTTCCAATTGAGATGCCGGTAAACTATTATCCGGATAATGATGATACGAAGCGGCCGGATCTGACCTGGCGTTCCCATGGGAATATTCTTTATTCCAACTGGCTTAATTATTACGTATACCAGCAGACACCGTATTCCTTTATCAATAACGCTGAAATCATAGGGAAATAGTGGGGGTGCGGATTTTTAGGAAAATTCGGTAAAACACAAAATACCACGTATTTACATGCCATTTCACGCAGAAAACGTGTATGAAAGGGAGTACCGTACACACTAATTAGAGAAAACTAAATAGAGCCTTTATACGACCAAAATATGAGAAGAGCGATCATTTCCTTCTTCTCTTTTGAACATTGACAATTGAATATTGATGGTTGATAATATACTATAAATGAGCAAGTTCGTGATTTTGCATAAAAGAAAGACACCTTGAATTCGATTGTGTTGTATAATGAAAGTGACAAAACAAACATTTGCAACATCCACGAGAAAGAAGGTGTCTCTCTAGTATTTTTATCTCAGGATATCACCGGATCTGTGATACTATCCAGCAGGAACAGTATCGGTATCTGTTTCAATGTGCAAGGAAAAGCAATGACTTTGACTCATTTATAGTATATAGTACAATAAATATTTAAATTTGCACAAAATGTAAACTAAAAACCACTAAAAATAATTAAAAATGCGTTAAATTTTGGCAAGGAACACGAATTTCATCCGAAAATTTAAAGGAGGTATGACCTATGACAGCATTAAGACAGAGTGCGATAATAGAACTGGAAAAAATACCAGAAGATAAGTTATCCTTTATAATTCAGATTATGCAGGGTGTAAATGGATTATACAATGATTCTAATAAGGAAAGGAAAGAGGCTTTTGCAAGATTAGAACAGTTACGCAAAAAGGGAACTGTTACAGATGATGATGTAGAATTAGCCGCTTATAGGGAAGATAAATATGGTAGGTAAAATTCTGATTGATACCAATGTGTACTTGACTATCTTCTTGAAAGAGAACCGTTCTTTGAGGATGCAAAGAAAGTAATTTTGTCATGCACCGAGGGAAATACAAAAGGTTGTATTGCAGCTCATTCCATTTCTAATATGTTTTTTATATTAAGGAAAGACTATACTGCAAAAGAACGAAGAGAAATATTATCAAACCTATGCACAATTTTTGATGTAGAGGGCATAGACAAAGCAAAATTGTTATCTGGTCTTGCAAATGAGGAATTTTCTGATTTTGAGGATTGCTTACAAATGGAATGTGCAAAGAGTTGTGGAGCAGAGTATATTGTGACAAGAAATATATCAGATTATTCTGTATCAGACATAAAGGCAATTCTGCCAAGTGAATACTTAGGACTATAAAAAACAAAGCACCAACGGAAAGAGGTATATCTTTCTGAAGGTGCTTATTTTAATTCTGCTTCTGAATCTCAATATTAATAAATATCACCTCTTAAAATTAGTTTGGAAAAATTTTAGGGTAAACTAAAAAGCACCTAGAATGCATTGACAAATGGAACAGAAGGCAGATATAATGAGGGACATATTGGTTTGCGGAAACTAACTAAAGGAAGATGAGAAAAATCGCAGGAAGAAACATGAAACCAGGAGTATACGATTATGGATAAGGTAGAAAAGAAGCGAAAGAAGGAGCAGTATGTTGTAGAAGAGATGATCCGTCAGGTGATGCGTTTTTCCGGACCAAGAATGCTTTTGTTTCATCCGCTCCTTGCCAACTGGCATCTGATATGCAGCATAAGAGAAAAATAATGGGGTGAGAATTTATGATTAAAACAAGGCTGATCGGGCTTTTAGCCCATGCAAAAAAATACATTGTTTATACGATCCTGTGGCAGTGCAGAAGATAGCAAAGAAGCTGTTGAATAAATACTGGAGTATTTATACAGGGCTTGGAGATTCCTTTCTGGAGAATTTACAGGGCTTAACGACGTTAAAGATTTATCAGGCGGATCAGAAAAAAGCGGATGAGATGGATGTAGAATCCCAGAATTTCCGCAGAATTACGATGAAGGTATTGACGATGCAGCTGAATTCCACGAGTGTTATGGATATCGTGGCATATGGTGGTGCAGCCGTTGGAATGGCAGCAGCGATATCGGAATTTTTTAAAGGAAATATCAGTGTATCCGGAACGATCTGCATGATTTTGCTGGCGAGTGAGTTTTTCCTGCCGCTTCGTCTTCTTGGCTCTTATTTTCATATTGCGATGAATGGAATGGCAGCGAGTGACCGGATTTTTAAGATTCTCGATCTGCCGGAGCCGGAGGCAAAAGAAGGAATGCTTCCGGACGGCCCGTTGGACATTTCTTTGTAGAATGTGCATTTTTCCTATGAGAAAGACCGGGAGATTTTAAAAGGAATCAATCTTAAGCTTCCAGCCGGAAGCTTTGTGTCACTGGTCGGGGAATCCGGGTGCGGGAAGAGCACGATCGCCGGAATCCTTGCCGCAAAGAACCGCAGCTATTTCGGAACCGTTACCATTGGAGGGAGCGCTTTGTCTCAGATCAATGAAGCGGATCTGATGAAGCATGTTGTGCTGGTTCGCCACAACAGCTATCTGTTTAAGGGGACGGTGGAAGAGAATCTGCGCATGGCTAAGCCGGATGCGACGGTGGAAGAGATGACAGAGGCTTTAAAACAGGTCAATCTGTTTGACTTTTTACAGACACAGGAGGGCTTAAAGACAAAGCTTTTGGAAAAAGCGGGGAATCTGTCCGGTGGACAGTGTCAGAGGCTGGTGATTGCCAGGGCACTGTTAAAGGATGCACCGGTTTATATTTTTGATGAGGCAACCTCAAACATTGATGTGGAAAGTGAGGAGCTGATCATGGGTGTTATTCATGAACTTGCAAAAACAAAGACCGTGCTTTTAATTTCCCATAGGCTGGCAAACGTTGTGAAATCGGATCAGATCTATTTTCTGAAGGACGGAGAAATTGTAGAATGCGGTACGCATGAAGCATTGATGGCGCAAAATGGTGCATACCGGCATTTGTATGACTGTCAGATGGCACTTGAAAATTATGGGAAGGAGGGCACTATGTCATGAAAGAATCAGGGAAAAAGAAGACGCGCAGAAGTGCAATTTCGATCATGGGAAGCCTGATCGGGCTGGTGAAGCCGCTGATCCACATTATGCTTGCGGCAATCGTGCTTGGAACGGCAGGATATTTGTGTGCGATTTTTTTAACGATCCTAGCGGGGCAGGCTCTTCTACAAGGAATTTTTGCGAAAGCAGGGCAGGTGACATTTCCTGTACAGAATACAGGATTTATGGATATGCCGGTGAAAACGATCCTTACCGTTATGATCGTGATCGCAGTGCTTCGTGGAATTTTACATTATGCGGAGCAGTACTGTAACCATTTTATTGCATTTAAGCTGCTTGCGATCATCCGTCACCGGGTATTTGCATGTCTTAGGAAGCTCTGCCCGGCAAAGCTGGAGGGGCGGGATAAAGGAAACTTGATTTCGATTATTACAACGGACATAGAGCTTTTAGAGGTGTTTTATGCACATACCATTTCCCCGATTGCGATTGCCGTACTGACCTCGTCTCTTATGGTGCTTTTTATCGGGCATTATCACTGGATGGCGGGAGCTTTGGCATTTTTGGCATATCTGGTTGTCGGGATCTGGATTCCGCTTATAAATGGAAGGTGCGGAAGCGAAAAGGGAATGGAATTTCGGACAGAATTTGGAGAACTGAACAGCTTTGTACTGGATTCCCTGCGTGGGCTCGATGAAACGATCCAGTATGGGCAGGGAGAAACGCGGAAGGCGGACATGTCTAAGCGTTCGAAAACGCTTGCCAGGCTGCAGGAATCATTAAGCCGCTTAGAGGGCAGACAGCGTTCTTTTACAAACCTGGTTATTCTGCTTGCCTCCTTTGGGATGCTTGCGCTTACGGCAGGACTGTATGGAGAAGGCGAGATCGGTTTTGATGGAATCCTTACATGTACGATTGCAATGATGGGTTCCTTTGGTCCGGTGGTTGCGTTATCGAGTCTTTCCAACAATCTGAACCAGACACTGGCAAGCGGGGAGCGGGTGCTGTCTTTACTGGAGGAGACGCCTCTTGTGGAGGAGATACCGGAGGACATCAGATGGGATGGAAAAAAAGAGCATGCATTTTTGGGGGCAGAGGCAGAGCACGTGACCTTTGCATACAAGGATGAGACGATTTTAAACCAGTATTCGATCAAGCTTGCACCGGGAAAAATAACCGGAATCCATGGGGCGAGCGGCTCTGGTAAATCAACGCTCTTAAAGCTTCTTATGCGCTTCTGGGATGTGCAGGAGGGAAGGGTTCTTGTGGACGGAACGGATGTGAGAAGCATTCCGACCGGACATCTGCGGGATATGGAAAGCTATGTGACACAGGAGACACATCTGTTCCATGATTCGATTGCAGATAATATTGCAATTGCAAAGCCGGGGGCATCCAGGGAAGAGATTATGGAGGCTGCAAAAAAGGCATCCCTCCATGACTTTATCATGGCACTTCCAAGTGGATATGATACAAAGGTCGGAGAGCTTGGAGATACGTTATCCGGCGGGGAGAAGCAGAGAATCGGAGTTGCGCGTGCATTCCTTCATGACACAGATCTCATCCTGCTTGATGAGCCGACCTCTAATTTAGATTCCCTGAATGAAGGAATCATTTTAAAATCCCTAAAGGAGTCTGCCGGAAAGAAAACGGTGGTTTTAGTTTCCCATCGGGCATCGACGATGCAGGTTGCGGACGGAGTGTATGAAATGGATTGTGGCAGATCATCTTAGAAACCAAAAATGATTCTGAAATACAAAAATTTCCGGGGAGCTGAATGGTTTTAATTTTCTTCTTCGTTCGGAGCTTTGGTTTTGGGATGCGCTTTGCCGGAAAAAAATGCCGGCATCCAAATTTCTTATGCAGACCGAGGAAGAGGTCTTTGATGAACTGGTAAAGGCATCCACGCTGCCGTGTTTTACAACGGATTATATCACAAACCGCGATTTTGCCTATCCGGACCGGGTCAATATACCGATTGCAGATGAGGGCGCGAGTGTGATATTTTATATCATAAGTAGAATTGCAGAGGAGGAACAGAAAAAATGCGGACAGACAGAATTGAATTTTGGCTAAAAGACGGACGGGCAGCAGTACTTCGGAATCCGGAAGAAAAAGATATTGAAGGAATGCTCCAGTATTTAAAGATATCATCGGGAGAGACAGAATTTCTCATGCGCTATCCGGAGGAGTGTGAGCGGTATACGGTGGAAAATGAGAAAGCACTTTTTGACCGGTGTAATGCCTCGGAAACGGAGGTCATGCTTGTCTGCATTGTCGATGGAAAATTTGCAGGAAACTGCTGTATCAGCTGGAATAACCGGATCAAGACAGGGCATCGGGCAAGTGTTGCAATCGCATTGTTAAGCGAATTCTGGAATCAGGGAATTGGAACAAGAATGTTTCAGGAAATGATCCGGATCGCAGAAACAAATCCACGTCTGATGCAGCTCGAGTTAGAGTTTATTGAAGGAAATGCAAGAGGCCGTGCCTTATATGAAAAGATGGGATTCCGGATTACCGGTGTAAAACCAAATGCCATCCGTCTGAAGGATGGCACCATGTTAAATGAGTATTCCATGATCCGGGAACTGAAACGGTAGTGTGTCTGCCTTGAAAAATATTTGTGATAACGATGGAAGTGTGTTAGAATACATTTGGTTAGATACGACTAATATAAGGAGGCAGAACAATGGGAGTTCATTCAATTGACGCAGAGGATGATCAGTTTGCGTATCGCTATGATACACAGTTATTAATTGACAGGCGGGATGAGGATTTAGACGAGGATGCAATCGCTGATTATATTACAGAGCATTTTGAGGGAAACAGCCTGATCGCGGCAGGGGATGAGGAGCTGGTTAAGATTCATTTCCATACGAACGAGCCGTGGAAGATCCTTGCGTACTGCAATTCGATCGGAGAGATCTACGACATCGTTGTTGAGGATATGATCCGGCAGGCAGACGGGAAGCAGGGATAACCCCCGAATGGAACACGGAAATAACAATAAGAAAGAAGCTTCTTACATACGTTGGTATGAAGAAGCTTCTTTTCTCATTTGAGCAGATCCGAAATCGGAATCAATTATTTATTTTTCTGTTTCTCAAGCTCAAGCATTTTCATTGCGCGGACTTTTAATGGCAGACCGAATAATGTGATGAATCCGTCTGCATCATGATGGTCATAAAGATCACCAGTCGTAAAGCTTGCAAGTGACTCACTGTAGAGAGAGTATGGGGAAGTAGTTCCGGCTTTGATGATGTTACCCTTGTAAAGCTTGAATTTTACTTCGCCGGTTACATATTCCTGTGTAGACTCTACGAATGCCTGGACAGCCTCACGCAGTGGAGTGAACCATTTTCCTTCGTATACGATCTGTGCAAGCTTGTTGCCCATTTCTTTTTTCACTTCTGCGGTTGCACGGTCTAAGACGAGCTCCTCTAACTGCTGATGAGCCTCCATTAAGATTGTTCCGCCAGGTGTCTCATATACACCGCGGGATTTCATGCCGACAACGCGGTTCTCAACGATATCAATGATACCGATACCATGCTTGCCGCCAAGTCTGTTTAATTCACGGATAATATCAGAAACCTTCATTTTCTTGCCATTTACGGAGGTAGGAACACCTTTTTCAAACGTCATGGTTACATATTCGGCTTCATCCGGAGCTTTCTCAGGTGAAACACTCAGTACGAGAAGATGCTCATAGTTTGGCTCCTGGGATGGATCTTCAAGCTCAAGACCTTCATGGCTGATGTGCCATAAGTTACGGTCACGGCTGTAGCTGGAATCAGTAGAGAATGGAAGATCAATGCCGTGAGCCTTGCAGAATTCGATCTCTGCTTCACGGGAATCCATCTGCCATTTGTCATCACGCCATGGAGCGATGATCTTGATGTCAGGAGCGAGTGCTTTGATGGAAAGCTCGAAACGGATCTGGTCATTTCCTTTTCCGGTTGCACCGTGGCAGATTGCAGAAGCACCCTCCTTGCGGGCGATCTCTACTAATTTCTTGGCGATTCCAGGACGCGCCATGGAAGTCCCGAGTAAATATTTGTCCTCATAGATGGCATTTGCCTGGACACAAGGTACAATATAGTCATCACAGAATTCATCCACAATATCTTCAATATATAATTTGGAGGCGCCGGATAATTTGGCTCTTTCCTCAAGTCCGTCTAATTCTTCGCCCTGTCCGCAGTCTACACAGCAGCAGATGACGTCACAGTTATAATTTTCTTTCAGCCATGGGATGATTGCGGTTGTATCAAGTCCGCCAGAATATGCTAAAACAACTTTTTCTTTCATTTGGTGTAACCTCTCTTTTCTTTTTGTGTTAAAAGTAACGATAATAGTTACTTGTGACTAAAATAAATATACATCAACAGCGAATAATATGCAAGCGAAAAAATATACATAAATTTCTAATAAAAATGCACAAATAAAGTAAAAATGAATATTCCGTATAACAAATAATTATAAAGAAAAGAGCAAAACATGAAAAAACAGGGTTGCATATTCAAAAGAATGAATGTATAATTATACAAAGAAACACAGGGGCGCAAGAAAACTTCTTTACTATAATGTGAGAACGCGCTATAGTGGTAGATAGATATTTCGTAAAAGAAATAATTTCGCAGTGAAAGAAGGAATTGAAATGATAAAAGCAGGAATTATCGGAGCAACAGGCTATGCAGGCGCGGAGCTTGTCCGTATACTTATGAATCACAAAGAGGTTACGATCAAATGGTACGGCTCAAGAAGCTATGTGGATCAGAAGTATGCAGATATTTACCGCAATCTGTTTGAGATTGTTGATGCAGACTGTATGGATGATAACATGGAAGCACTTGCAGAGCAGGTGGATGTAATCTTTACCGCGACTCCGCAGGGCTTTTTAGCCGGCGTACTGACCGAAGAGATCTTAAAGAAGGTAAAGATCATTGATCTGAGTGCGGATTTCCGCATCAAAGATGTAGCAACCTATGAGAAATGGTATAAGCTCGAGCATAAGAGTCCGCAGTTTATCGAAGAAGCTGTTTATGGTCTCTGCGAGATCAACCGTGACAAGGTAAAGGGCGCAAGACTTGTGGCGAATCCAGGCTGCTATACAACC
>CAKRLN010000023.1 GCA_934359535.1 uncultured Lachnospiraceae bacterium | reverse complement strand
GTAAATCTTGTTTTTAAACCATCTCCACTGCCGCTTCCATCCTGGGATGTGGCCGCATAGCTTAAATCCGTTGTCAGATAACTGGAAACTGCATAATAGGTCGAACCATTATAGACGAGTCTCGACCAGCCGCTGTCACTAACTCCGGTTCGCTGCGCTGTATCGCCATTATTTAAGGTTGCTTTTACCGTGCTGTCGGTATCCTGACTTGGGATATCCCTTAAATTTGCGGATACCTTAGCGGTCACCGTCTCATCGACATCCGTAAAATTCATGGAAGCCTCCGGATCTGCGGATGCATTTTCCGGTGCCCCCTCACTTTTTGCACCCTCGGTTCCTTCATAACCAAAATATGCAACATTTAAATCAACCTTCCCTTTGATCCCGGAGACGGTTCCCTGATTTGTATACTGCCACATCGCATGTGTCCCGGAGTAGGCTGATGCCGCTGTCTCCGGATACGGTGCTTCCGGATACTGGGAAACCCAGATCTTATAACTGCTCTCGAGCGTTTCTGTATCCCAGTCCGCACCAGCTGAAAGCTCATTCATACCAGCATAGAACATTGGCGTATAACCCTTATTATAGATTTCCTGTAAAAATGCTGCGGCGAGTCTTGTCCGTTCTTCCCGGCTTAAGCCATTCTGTCTGCTGTCTGCATCCTTGTAACCCTCACAGTCAAAGGCAACCGGATAGGTGATCTGATATTTGGAAATATATTCTGCTACCCAGTCTGCCTCTTCCACTGCCTCTGCCTCACTCACTGCGGAGGAGAAGAAATACACGCCAACCTTAATTCCGTTTGCCTGTGCTTCCTGCATGTTGTAGCGGGCATTGGTATCCACGCAAAGCTCCCCGGTCTTCTGGGTCCGGTAGCCAACACGGATCATGGCAAAATCAATTCCAGAAGAAGCAACGCTGCTCCAGTCGATCGTCCCCTGATATTTTGCCACATCAATGCCAAGTGTTACCTGTTCCGTTTCCGCAACTGTACTTGCAGAAAGGAGCGTCTTTTCATCGACAGCAACACCGTCTCCGCTTCCCATCGTTCCGTTCTGTGGATCAAACGGATCTGCTTCATTCTCACCGGAAGCTGTATTCTGCTCCGATGTGCTTTCTGTTCCAGCGGTCTGTCCCCCGCCGTCTCCGGCATGCTTTTTCTGCTGGTTTCGCCATGCAAAAAGTAACACAGCAAGAACTGCGATCACAACTACCGCGATGACAATGCCACTCACAAGCTTTTTTCCATCAAACTTCTTCTCATCCAGGGAATCAAACGGATCTCTTTTCATCTTTTCAGACTCTCCTTTCCAGGTCTTTCTGCTGCAAAAGTCTTATTTGTTGTCTTCGGTTTCTTTTTTCAGTGCCTCTACGATACGCTCCTTCAGATCATACGCACGGTCCTTCATCTTACTGCTTGCCGTTCTTGATAACAGGATTGAAGAAACCATCTTAGATGCGACATCGAAAAGCTTCAGGTTATATGCCATTGCCGCTACAAGGCAGTCTAACGTATTCTGATCCATGCCACAGATCGGATACATCTCACTTGCAATCGCCTGTACAAAGCCATCATATGCCTGACGGTACAGCTCATCTGCCTCCTTGTCACAGGCAGCCTTTTTTTCCTTGGTCTTCTCATCCTCTTCCGTAAGAAGCGCACTCTGCTCCTTCATAAGCCAGGAAAGCTTTAAGCAGGTATATGCCTTTTCGCTGACCTTTGCCTTTTTTACAATGGAATTATATAAAGACAGCTTATAACGCTCGATTGCCGTATCATAATCATAGGCATGAAGCTCCTCTACCCGAAGGGAATCCTGTGCATGGAACTTATCACATACATTTTCCTTGATCAGTTTTCTCTGAAAAGTACTCATCGTATCGAAATAACGGCTCATTGCAGTATAACCGCAGTTCGGGCAGGCACAGATATCATATTTTAAGGTATCAATATGATAAAATCTTGGACGCAGGTCAATATCCGGATCCTTTCTTCTAAGACGTCCTGACTTTACTGCGATCATCTTAAATTTATTGTCGCATACCGGACACTGCACAGATTTTAACAGAAGACACTCGGTCTCTTCTGTTAACTGTTCTTCCATTTTTTTATTTTCTCCAAGCATTGGCTCTTCCTCTTTCTTTTCATAAATCTGCAGATTTTTATCAGCCTGCAGCCCATATTTTTTCAGTCCCTCAAATAAATTCATTCCGTCTTCCTTTTCCTATTATACAAAAGGAGATTCCAGTGTCGACCGGAATCTCTCTTGTCCTGCACTTAGGCGGTCACCTAAACCTTATTATCCATTTGTTTTCGGTAGCTTAAAGGAGCTCTTTAAGGATACAACACGGTTAAATACCGGCTGTCCAGGTTTGGAATCCTTACAGTCTGCACAGAAAAATCCCTGTCTTACAAACTGGAAGCTCTCATATGGCTCTGCCTCTAAAAGAGCTGGCTCAACAATACAATTGTCGAGTACCGTAAGGGAATTCGGATTGACATTTAAGCTTCCGTCTTCATTATATACCCCAAGCTCCTCGTTCACAATATTCTCATATAACCGAACTGTAACCGGCTTTCCATATTCTGCGGATACCCACTGGATCGTTCCCTTTACCTTACGTCCATCCGGGCTGTTTCCACCCTTAGATGCCGGATCATAGGTACAGTGGATCTCAGTTACAAGTCCGTTCTCATCCTTTACATAGCTTTCGCATTTTACAAAGTAAGCATTCATCAGACGCACTTCATTTCCTGGGAACATACGGAAATATTTCTTTGGCGGCTCTTCCATAAAATCCTCACGGTCAATATAAAGCTCCCTTGTAAATGGAACCTGTCTTGTTCCAAGCTCCGGATTCTCAAGGTTATTCGTTACCTCAAGATACTCGGTCTGTCCTTCTGGATAATTGTCGATCACAACCTTAACCGGATCTAAAATTGCCATCATACGCGGACGTTTCATCTTCAGATCCTCACGGATACAATACTCAAGCATCGCATAATCCACAGAGCTGTTTGCCTTAGAAATTCCGCACAGCTCTACGAAGCTGCGGATGGATTCCGGTGTAAAACCGCGTCTTCTGAGCGCTGCAATGGATACAAGGCGTGGATCATCCCATCCGTCTACGATGCCATCCTCAACCAGCTTCTTAATATAGCGCTTTCCGGTTACAACATTCGTCAGATAAAGCTTTGCGAACTCAATCTGCTTTGGTGTATCATCCGGGCTCTTCTTGTAACCAAGCTCGGTCACAACCCAGTCATATAACGGTCTGTGATCTTCAAACTCCAGTGTACAGATAGAATGTGTGATTCCCTCGATCGCATCTTCGATCGGATGCGCAAAATCGTACATCGGATAGATGCACCACTTGTCCCCAGTTCTGTGATGTGTCATATGTGCCACACGGTAGATAACCGGATCTCTCATGTTGATGTTTGATGATGCCATATCGATCCGTGCACGAAGCACCTTCGTTCCATCCTCAAACTCGCCATTTTTCATGCGCTCAAACAGATCCAGATTCTCTTCAACCGTTCTTGCTGCGTAAGGATCTTCCTTCCCTGGCTCAGTTAGGGTTCCACGGTATTCGCGGATCTCCTCTGCGGTAAGATCCGATACATATGCCTTACCATTTTTAATCAGCGTAATGGCTGCTTCATACATCTGGTCAAAATAATCGGATGCAAAATACAAGCAGTCCTTCCAGTCTGCTCCAAGCCATTTCACATCTGCTTTAATGGATTCTACGAATTCCACCTTTTCTTTTGTCGGATTTGTATCATCAAAGCGGAAATGGAAGCTTCCGCCATATTTCTGTGAGAGTCCATAATTCAGAAGAATCGATTTGGCATGTCCGATGTGAAGATATCCGTTTGGTTCCGGTGGAAATCTTGTTACCACATGATCGCAGTGCCCCTCGCTTAAGTCTTTCTCTATGATCTGCTCAATAAAATTCCTGGAGACTGTTTCGTTTTCCATTGTCTCTCTTCCTCCTGTTGCTAACGATATCATCTCATTATAAGATGCCAGAAGCCCTTTTGTCAACCTTACTGGGTTACCTCTTCCTCCGCGACCGGATTCTGCTCAACAACCACTCCTTCTGGCAGCTCAGACACCGCCGGAACCTGAAGCCCGCCAGACTTAATCTGTTCGATCACTGTCTGGGCAGCACCTTCCGTCCCTTCTGCACATTCCGGTCCAGGTTCGGTTACTGCCACTGCCTTCTCTTTATAGCCACCTGTCCAGTCCTGTGTAAGTCCTCTCTGCTTTTTCGCTGCATAAAACAGCTTCGTATAATAGCTCTTCCAATTGCTTACCGCACTTGTCAATCCCGCATCCGGTGCAACCGAAAGCATATCCGTATTACAGCCGACATAATACACCGTCTCTCCGGCATCCTTTCTCGCCTGGATCGCACCTGGAACTGCGGTTGATCCATCATGCTGTGCAATGATGACACAGCCAAGGTTCATCAGTGCATCCGCTGCTGTTGTCTCCACCTCCATATCATACAGGCAATGTGTGTACTCAACATCCATATGGATATTCGGAATCACAGAACGGACGCCAAAATAAAATGCCGCATAATCATTCCTCGAAGCTTCATCCGGAAATGATCCGACAAATCCGATCCGGATATTTCCATTTTCATCGTAATTAATCTCTGAAAGTGCTTCGGTACCGGCTAACTCTGCAAGCTTCATCCCTGCAATCACACCAGATATATAACGTGCTTCCGGAAGTCTTGTAGAGGCGTTAAAGAAATTTGACAGCCCACTCTCTTTTGCAAGGTTTCCTCCGATACAGACAAACTGCACATCCGAGAACTCTTCTGCTGCTTTTTGTACCTCATCCTCAAGACTGCTGCTATCCGAAATAATAAGGCTGCACCCATCCGCTGCAAGCTCCTTTGCAGCATCATAGCATTCTCCTAGTTCGTCTACCCTTGTCTTCCATTTGATCTGCGCTTTATCAATATCCTGTTTCTTTTCAGCCGCCTGGATACCTCTGATATGGGAATAAGAATAGCTTTCCGTCTCATCCCCTACTAAAATCACACCAATCTTTAACTTTTCCTGTGCTTCCCTTTTTCTTGCTTTTTCCTTCTCCGTCTGGCTGCCTGAAAGGAATAAAGCCACAAGCAGCACTGCAATAAGCAGTGTACTTACGATTTTTTTCATTCCTCGTTATTCTCCTCCTGTTTTCAATTCTAAGACCGCTTGACATGCGTATGGGTAAACAGATGATCCTGGCAATACTCATAATTTCCCTCGCATTTGGAGCAGTAACGGAATGTGAGGTTCGGGTCATCTAATTCTGTTCTTCCACAGATCGCACACTTATGCTTCGTAATACCCGATCCTGGTCTTGGCTCACTCTGAAACTGGGCACGGAATTCCTTCTGTCTCTTTCTCTGCTTATGGGACAATCTGTTCTTTGCAAAAAAGAAAAACAAAAAGAGATTGAAAAGTGCAAGCACAATCTCTGCACTGTAAGCAATGCCATAAACAATGCCAAGTCCGCTAGACGCTCCGCCAATCGATGATGCGATCTGGCTTCCCATACGGAAATAATAATAAATCTCATAGGCAAGATCTGCAAAATAAAGGACAAGTGTCCATTTCATCTTGATCGGCAGCACAAAATACAGATTGACCGTTGCCTCCGGCATACAGATAGCAAGTGCCATAAAGGTACTGAGCAGAATGTAGTAGGTTGTTAAATATACCGGAATTCCGATCCCTCCTAAAACCGGAAGGCTGAGCAGATAGATCAGCATTCCTCCGATATCGCAGAGCAGAATGCCTCCGATATAATATACATTCATCTTAAAGCTTCCAAACACCATCTCAAGTGTATGTCCCATCGGATAAAGACAGAACAAAAATAAAAGCGTAAAGATCATCTTCCCTGACGGTGGAATCACAACCCATGTCACAAGTCTCCAGATCTGTCCATGTAAAATCGCCTGCGGGCTGAAGGTCAGGTAGTTAAAGGCACTGCCTGCCACACTGCTTATTATGTATCCGATCAGTATTGCAAAGATCAGATAACGATGAATATCCGGGATTGCGTACCGTCCCCATTTTTTCTCTAATTTATCCATCCAGTTCATAGAAATTCTCCTGTCTTCTTCACTTTTGAGTAGACGTTTGCGAAACTCTCTTTTACTCACATTTTATTGTTCAAAGCGACAAAAATCTTCGAAGACACGCTTTCGCTACGTGTCGCTGGCAACGGTACATAAGGCGCTAAAGTACAGCGCCTAAGTACCGGCCGCTCCCCAGTGTCTTCTTAATCTTTTTGTCACTTTTCACAATGAAATCCTACTTAACTATGAGTTTCGCAATTGCCTATCACTTTTGAGTAACGATTCATCCACCCATATATTCGCAAAATTGCTCGATACATCGTGCTTTTGAATCGCTGCACTTTGGATTTTATTATACTGATACTTGCCCCCGATTGTCAACGAACCGGAACATTCTTCATAAAATGTTTAGAATCACTGTATTGTTTTTTGCGGTTCTCTATCGTATAATGATAAGAGTTTGCTTATAGCATTTAATAAGTAGAAACCCAACGGAGGATAATATGGAAAACAATACGTTACACAAACTGGGTATTGATATTGGGTCTACAACCGTCAAGGTTGCAGTGTTAGATGAGAAGGACAACCTTCTTTTTTCTGATTACGAACGTCACTTTGCCAATATCCGGGAAACACTTTCCGCACTGCTTCAAAAGGCATTCAATGCGCTTGGTGACCGCAAGGTTGCTCCGATGATCACCGGCTCCGGCGGTCTTACGCTCGCAAAGCATTTAAATGTGCCATTTGTTCAGGAGGTTATCTCTGTTTCCACAGCCTTACAGCACTATGCGCCACAGACCGATGTTGCGATCGAGCTCGGCGGTGAGGATGCCAAAATCATCTATTTCGAGGGAGGTAATGTCGAGCAGCGCATGAACGGAATCTGCGCCGGTGGTACAGGATCTTTCATCGACCAGATGGCGTCCCTCATCCAGACCGATGCAACCGGCTTAAACGAATATGCAAAAAATTACAAAGCAATTTATCCGATTGCTGCCCGCTGCGGTGTATTTGCCAAGACGGATATCCAGCCTCTGATCAATGAAGGTGCAACAAGGGAAGATCTTTCTGCATCGATCTTTCAGGCAGTGGTCAACCAGACCATCAGCGGTCTTGCCTGCGGAAAACCAATCCGCGGACATGTTGCATTTCTCGGTGGACCGCTTCACTTCCTAGATCAGTTAAAGGCTGCTTTTATCCGCACCCTAAACTTAGATGATGCGCACGCGATCACACCGGAGAATTCCCATCTGTTCGCTGCGATCGGTTCTGCCTTAAATTATAAAGAAGAAAACCAGACAACACTTTCTGCACTCGTTACAAAGCTTTCTTCGAATATCGAGATGGAATTTGAGGTTGCCCGTATGGAGCCTCTGTTTGAGAATGAGGCTGCCTATGAGGAATTCACAACGCGTCACGGCAACAACCATGTAAAGACTGCTGACCTTGCTTCCTATGAAGGAAACTGTTATCTCGGAATCGATGCCGGCTCCACGACAACAAAGATCGCACTTGTAAGTGAAAATGGAGATCTTTTATACTCCTTCTACAGCAGCAACAACGGAAGTCCGCTTGCAACAGCGATCCGTTCCATCCAGGAAATCTATTCCCTGCTTCCGGAAAAAGCGCACATCGTGCATTCCTGCTCAACCGGATACGGAGAGGCACTTTTAAAAGCCGCCTTAAAGCTGGATGAGGGTGAGGTTGAGACCGTTGCCCATTACTATGCTGCCGCTTTCTTCGATCCAAAGGTTGACTGTATCTTAGATATTGGTGGTCAGGATATGAAATGCATCAAGATCAAGAATCAGACCGTCGATTCCGTACAGTTAAATGAGGCATGCTCTTCCGGCTGCGGCTCCTTTATTGAGACCTTTGCCAAATCCTTAAACTTTACCGTTCAGGACTTCGCAAAGGAAGCTTTATTTGCCAAGAATCCGATCGATCTCGGTACAAGATGTACGGTATTTATGAACTCCAAGGTAAAACAGGCCCAAAAGGAAGGCGCTACTGTTTCCGATATTTCTGCCGGACTTGCTTATTCCGTTATCAAAAACGCATTATATAAAGTAATCAAGCTTTCCGATGCAAAGGATCTCGGTGAGAATATTGTTGTACAAGGTGGAACCTTCTATAACGATGCCGTTTTACGAAGCTTCGAGAAAATTGCCGGTGTCCATGCCACCCGTCCGGATATTGCCGGAATCATGGGAGCCTTCGGCTGTGCCCTGATTGCAAGGGAACGCCACGAGGCAGGCTATGAGACAACGATGCTTTCCATCCATGAGATCAATGCACTTACCTATGAGACAAAGCTTGCAAGATGCCAGGGCTGTACAAACCATTGTCTGCTCACGATCAACAAATTTTCCGATAACCGTCAATACATTACCGGAAACCGCTGCGAGCGCGGACTTGGCAAGGAGAAAAACAAAGAGAATATTCCGAATCTGTTCGAATACAAAAACAAACGGATCTTTGATTATACGCCGCTTCCGGAAGAAAAAGCCACACGTGGTACGATTGGACTTCCAAGAGTCTTAAATATGTATGAGAACTTCCCATTCTGGGCAACGTTCTTTACCAGGCTTGGTTTCCGCTTCGTGCTCTCTCCACAGTCTACACGAAAGATTTATGAGCTTGGTATTGAGTCTATCCCAAGCGAGTCCGAATGTTATCCTGCAAAGCTTGCACACGGACATATTACATGGCTCATCCACCAGGATGTTGATGCCATCTTCTATCCGGCAATCCCTTATGAGAGAAAGGAATTTCCGGATGCAAACAACCATTACAACTGCCCGATCGTTACATCCTATTCGGAAAACATCAAAAACAATGTCGACGAAATCACTTCCGGACAGGTGCGCTTTTTAAATCCGTTTATGGCATTTACAAGTGAGGAAACGATTTCTAAACAGTTAGTTTCCTGCTTTACAGAGGAATACCAGATCCCGGAATCCGAAATCCGCGATGCGGTATCTGACGCCTGGAAGGAGCTTGCCGCAGTCCGTATGGAAATGCAGGCAAAGGGCGAAGAAGTATTAAAATACATGGAAGAAAATGGAAAACGCGGAATTGTCCTTGCAGGACGTCCTTACCATATTGACCCGGAAATCAACCACGGTATCCCGGAGCTTATTAATTCCTATGGTATCTGTGTGCTGACCGAGGATTCTGTCTCCCATCTTGGCAAGGTTGACCGGCCGCTTATCGTTATGGACCAGTGGATGTACCACTCCAGACTGTATGCTGCTGCGAACTTTGTAAAGACAAGGGATGACCTTGATCTGATCCAGTTAAATTCCTTCGGATGCGGTCTTGATGCAGTCACAACCGACTGTGTCAACGATATTTTAAGTAATTCCGGCAAAATCTATACCTGCCTGAAGATCGATGAGGTCAACAACCTTGGTGCTGCAAGAATCCGTATCCGTTCCCTGTTCTCTGCAATCCGCGTAAGAGAGAAAAAGAATGAGAAACGCACGATTGTTCCATCAAACTATGAACGTGTAGTATTCACAGAAGAAATGAAAAAAGCCGGATACACGATCATTTGCCCGCAGATGTCCCCGATTCACTTTGAGCTTTTACTTCCAGCCTTCCGGGCCGCCGGATATAACCTGTCAATCCCGGATATCCCAGCAAGGGAATGCGTGGATGTCGGACTGAAATTCGTAAATAACGATGCCTGCTACCCATCCCTGATCGTTGTCGGTCAGATCATGGCAGCGGTTCTGTCCGGAGACTACGACATGACAAAGACCGCCATCTTAATCTCCCAGACCGGAGGTGGCTGCCGTGCGACAAACTACATTGGTTTTATCCGCCGTGCGCTGATAAAAGCAGGATATCCGGACGTTCCGGTTATCTCCATTAATATGGTAGGACTTGAGAAAAACCCTGGCTTCACCCTCACTCCGAAGCTGATCCAGCACGGTCTGTACGCACTCGAATTCGGTGATATTTTCTTACGTTGTCTCTTGCGTGTAAGACCATACGAAAAGGTGCCGGGATCTGCCAATGCCCTGCATGAAAAGTGGAAGAAAAAGGTCATTGATTTTGTGTCCCAGGACAAGCTTTTATCTCACCGGACCTACCGGAAAATGTGCCGGGAAATCATACGGGATTTTGACAATCTGCCAATGCTTGACATCAAAAAACCACGTGTCGGAGTTGTCGGAGAGATCCTCGTCAAGTTCCATCCGGTTGCAAACAACTATGTTGTTGACCTGCTTGAAGCCGAGGGCGCTGAGGCTGTTGTTCCAGACCTTACCGACTTCCTGCTGTACTGCTGTTACAACCAGAACTTTAAAACGGATTATCTTGGCGATTCCAAGAAGGCAAAGCGGATCAACAACATGTTAATCAAGTTCTTCGAATGGCTGAGAAAGGACGCAAGGGATGAGCTTTCTAAGAGTAAGCACTTCACTCCTACTGCCTACATAGAAGATACTGCAAAAGCTGCCGAATCGATTGTTTCCATCGGAAACCAGACCGGTGAGGGCTGGTTCTTGACCGGTGAGATGCTTGAGCTGATCCACCAGGGAGCCAAAAATATCATCTGTGCACAGCCATTTGCCTGTCTGCCAAACCACATTGTTGGAAAAGGTGTCATCAAAGAGCTGCGCCATGAATATCCGGATGCAAATATCGTAGCAATCGATTATGATCCGGGTGCTTCCGAGGTAAACCAGCTGAACCGTATCAAATTAATGCTTTCAACCGCTCAGAAGAATCTGAAAAAAGAAAGCACAAAATAACATCCGACCCAGCCATCTCTGGTGGCTGGATCGTTCTCACACGAAAACCCCCGGTATGGCGTCCGGGGGTTTTGTGATTTACACTTTATTTAAGGATTTAACTATGGCATAACGTTTTTCTTTCTGATTATAAAGGGGAGAACGTTACCAACCCATCTTTCTTCTATGCGTTCGCTGCAAGCTGTTTTCCTAAGCTCTCACAGTCAGCTAAGGCATCACCGTCTGGTGTTTCCTGACAGATAAGCCCTTCCCCGTTTACTACGGCAGCTCCTGCACTCTGCATGCGGTCTGTCCAGTCTCTCATCCACTGTCCATCTCCCCATCCGTAGGAACCAAATAAAGCAATGGTCTTACCGGAAACAAATGCCTCAAGCTCTGTTACAAAAGGCTCCATTTCGCCCTCTTCAAGCACCTCTGCGCCCATTGCCGGGCAGCCAAGTGCGAAGGCCTTTTCATTCTTTAGCTCATCGATGGAAGCACTGCTTACATCAACCACCTCTGCCTCCTGTCCGGCTGCAGTAATTCCTGCTCCGACAGCCTCAGCCATTGCCTGTGTATTTCCTGACTGTGACCAATATACAACACTCACCTTACTCATTGTACTAATATCTCCTTTCTGATAATCCATTCCATATGTATTCCGGATGCAAGCAGTTGAATGAGTTCTTCCTTCGCCCGTTCATACTGTGCAAACAGCTTCTTTTTTGCTTCGACATCCTGATACACCTTCCAGTAACCGGAATAAAGATAATTCTCTCCGGCATGGTCGATAAACCCACGGACATCCTCGATGGGATAGCCTAAAAGCAGTCCCATCTCATGAGGAAATGCCATTTCCCGGATCATATATGCCTGATACCGCAGCTGAAATGTCCGTAAAATACATCCAATCGTAAAATCTGTGTATCCCTCCCGCTTAAAAAAGCCCTGGATCTCTGTGCGGTTCATGTATGCCTCCAGCTCATTTCTTCGAAACAGAAGAAAGGTAATCCGATCATCCGTTTTCAACAGGCGGTAGAAACAAATGCCGGTATGCATCAGCACAGCGCGCAAAGTTTTTTCGTTTTCCGCAGGAATGATAAGCAGATTGGAAATTTTTATCCCGGTAATCAGTGGGGCACACTGCATTGCCAGTTGTGTTTCAATGCTTTTTCTGTCCATTCCTCTTACGATCTCAAATACTTCCTGACACATATGATCTCCTTAATGTTTGTGTGGTTAGTTATTTCTAACTTGTGTTTATAATACCTAATTTTTATTTGTTCGTCAAGATGTGTATTTGATACGTTATCTCAATAAAACAAAAGTCCGTTCCAGCTTCCAGGCATTTTCTGCCTGATCTGAAACGGACATTCATTTTTGGAACACAATTACTGATTCTGTTGTCTTTCTTCGCGTTTTGTAATCATGCAATCATAGTTGGACATTAAAAGGTTCATACCAAAACCGACAACAAGTGCCCATGCAGAGCCCTTAAAGGCAAGCACCGCTGCCATAATTGCGGCAATACTCTTATCGGTTCCTGTCTTGCAATATTCCATACCGATTCTCGCACATACATATGCCTGGAATAACAGGGTAATTCCGGAACCAACCGGGAATACCGGATTCATAAAGGATACAACCGGCACTAAGATTACACTGACTAAGGTTGCCAGGCGGAAAGATGCCATACCTCCCATTAAGGATTTCATTGCTTTTTTCCCTTCTTTATAACGCACTGCAACCGATACGGTCATACCAACCCATAATGGACCGGAAAGCGGCGGAAACGGTGCAAAAATTGCAAGGATCAGGTTGCGGAGTCCGCTGATGATATTGGAACGGCTGGAATTAAAGTCGATAATCTCATCATCACGCTCCTGCTTTGCCTCGTTGATCAGTGTCTCGGTTGTTACGAAATCACCAAAAGCAAGCACATAGCTGATCAATGCAAGTGGAAGTGCGCTTACAAACATGGAAAGCTTCGGAAAGCCAACCCCAAATACACTGTAATTCTCAAGAATTCCCTTGAAGTCCGGGATCTTGATAATTGTTCCAAGCTCCAGCTGTGGCGCTGCAAGCTCTTTGATTGCAACACCGATGATCATGGCAAGCAGATATGGAAACAGATTTCCGAATTTCGCCATGATATCCAGAAATTTGTTCGTCTTACGCTTCTCTGCACAAAGTGGCGAATAGCTGAGAAAAATCAAAAGGCATGTTCCCACTAAAACGGCAACCGGATACTTCATCAGCTGTCCATCCTCGGAAAACTGGTTCTGAATAACCGTAATTGGAGCTGCAAGAAGAATTCCACCCTTGATCGATGTCGGAATTGCCGATACAAATTTCTCGGCAAGCTTCGTAATTCCCATAAACAGGAATACCGCCGCAACTAATAGCTGCAACGCAATCATCGCCTGTGTACGCTCTGGTCCTTTCTCAAAACCGGAAAGATAAGCAAGGGTAAGCGGAAGCGTCGGTGTAATCCAGCCTGGAACAACCGGATCTCCAAGTGTAACGTGAAGCATATACATAAAGGTCTCAATGATGACACAGCTCCACGCAAGCTCATAAGGCAGCCCCATATAATCGGTCAGATAAGGCAGCGACGCAAGGGCTGTCGTTCCAATAATAAGCCCCTGTAAAAATTCTACATATTCCAGCTTGTAATGAATGCCCGGCAGACGCAGCTTAAAGATACCAAGCGGAATATAAGGGAGTTCTTTTTTGTCTTTTACAGCGTTCATAATAACTCTCTCTTTCTGTTCTCTCTTAATCCATGAATTTCACCCCTGTAATTCATAGATTTCGCATACAATTTGTGTATTTTTTAACAATCTAAGATAAAAAAAAGCGGCCGCTGCTCTCCCTCTCAGGAGAACAGCCACTTTTATTTTAATGGACGGTGGATTGCCCGTCAATCCAAGATTTTTCAGCCATGCACACATTTTTTGTGCAGCACTTTTTATGCTTCTTTGCTCATGGATCTTTTTACGATCAGGGCAAGAATAATTCCGATCACAGTCACACCTGCATTCAGAAGAAGGATCATTCTTGGTGCAGAGGTTCCGGCTGTCTTTGTGATATATCCAGCCAAAGACAGGATCGTATAGTTTGCAACCGAGGATGCGATCATAACCGCAGAGGTTGCTGTTCCCTTGTTATCCGGGAAGAAGGTTGCTGTTGTTGATACGGCAAGCTGTAGTACCCCGCCTGCTGCTGCATATCCAAGTAAAAAGCCTGCGATATAGCACATAACTGGTACCTGGATAAAATAGGTAAGCAGCAAGGTCACAACCGAGATTGCCGGATAGATGACAAGCACACTTGTCTCTTTTAATCCTTTTCCAATCAAAACGGAGGTTAAAAGGATTGCTGCAAAGGTTCCAAGGGAGTAGAACGACTGGATCGTTCCTGCTGCTGTTGTACTCATTCCATAGGATACCCCAAGCTCTTTATTACAGTTTAACCATAACATAAAGGTGGAAGAACTTGTGAAGCCGATTAAGATTGCCGCAATCGCTCCGCTTGTCAGCTTTACCTTTTTCTTCTCTTTCTTGGCCTCCGGTACTTTCGCTGTTCTCTCTGGGAATGGCATAAATAAGATCAGCACACCGTCAATTGCGATCGCGATACCGGCAACGATAAAGATCGTGCGGTAAGACATATTTGCTGCTGCAACTGCTCCAATGGCAAATGGCAGTAAAAACTGGCTGATGCACATGGAGAATTTGGTAAACAGGTTCGCAACGGATGGAGCATTCACATAGATTTCCATGCAGGTCGGGCTTACACAGGTGTCAAGGAAGGAATTTGCGATTCCTCCTACGATTGCAAATGCATAGGCAACCTTCATGCTCGGTGACATTGCGATTCCAAAGAAGAACACTGCATAGCAGATAACCCCAATGATACCGCTTAATCTTCTACCGAATTTATCCGAAATCGGTCCTGAGAATGGAAGTGAGATCAGACGTCCAAGACCAAGTGCTGCGATAACAAGTACAACCGCACTGACATCAAATGTTCCATCGGAGAGCTTTTCCGCTCCCCAATGTTCTGCGAACTGTGGCTTATACAATCCGAGAATCGATGCTCCGATTCCATGAATAAAATATGTAAAATATAATGCGATCGAAGTTGGAATAAACTTCTTAATATTTGTATTTTCCATATTGTCCTCTTTCCCGATTATTTATTTTCCTGCTCTGCCTGGAATTTCTGATACTCGTCTGTCGGCATTTCTTTTCCAGTGTAAAGCTTGTATGCTGCTGCACCCTGCCATAAGAGCATGCCCTTACCGCCGATTGCCTGGCATCCGATTGCTTCTGCATCTAAGATCAGTTTTGTTTTCTCTGGATTGTATACAGCATCTGCTACGATCAGCTCTTTTCTTAACATGGAAGGATCTACTAAAGATACACCATCATTTGGTTTCATACCAACCTTTGTAGCATTTGCAAGGATGTCAGCGGATGCGATCTCAGCTGCAAGCTTCTCCTGATCCTCTAAATGATATACATTGACAACGCAGTCCGGTACTTCTTTTTTAAGCTTTTCTTTCGTTCCAAGTGCACGGTCAAAGAATGGATCGTCCCCGTTAAAGATTACAACCTCTTTCGCTCCGTCTAATGCACACTGTACAGAGATTGCTGTTGCAGCTCCACCTGCTCCAAGAACAACGATTTTCTTGCCTTTTACATCAACACCGTGCTCTTTTAAGTTACGTACAAAGCCAACACCGTCTGTGATGTGTCCGATCAGCTTTCCATCCTCGTTTACGATAGTATTTACCGCACCGATGATTCTTGCTGCCGGTGAAAGCTCGTCCATGTGCTTTGCAACTTCGTTTTTGCAAGGCATGGTTACGTTGCAGCCTCTCATTTTGAATAAACGCATTGCGTCAAGTGCTGCCAAAACCTCGTCCTCTTTGATGTCGAATGCCATATAAGCAT
>CAKRLN010000022.1 GCA_934359535.1 uncultured Lachnospiraceae bacterium | reverse complement strand
TGGACAGGGCACACATTATGACATTTATAAAAAGCTGGGTGCTCATCTTCAGACAAGAAAAAAGACACAGGGAGTCTGCTTTGATGTATGGGCTCCAAATGCAGAACAGGTGTTTGTTATAGGGGAATTTAATGAATGGAATGAGCAGTCTCATGAGATGGAGCGCGTAGAGCCGGAAACAATGGGTATTTTTGAGCTGTTTGTGCCGAAGGTAAAGAAGGGATCCTTATATAAATACCTGATTATTACGAAGGATGGTAAAAAGCTATATAAAGCAGATCCATATGCAAATTATGCAGAACTTCGCCCTGGAACAGCATCTGCAGTTACAGACATCGAAAATTTTATCTGGTCGGATCATGACTGGATGGAAAAAAGAAAGGCAGCAGGTCTTTCTGATGTTTATGCACAGCCAATGGCTATTTATGAGGTACATCCGGGTTCCTGGAAGAGACATCCGGGAAGAGATGAAGGATTTTACAGTTACCGGGATCTTGCCAAATATCTGATTGAGTATGTTAAGGAAATGGGATATACGCATATCGAGCTTATGGGTATTTCAGAATATCCATTTGATGGGTCCTGGGGGTATCAGGTTACGGGATACTATGCACCGACATCACGGTATGGAACGCCAGATGATTTTGCATATTTTGTAAATGAATGTCATAAAAATAAAATTGGTGTGATTTTAGACTGGGTTCCAGCACATTTTCCGAAGGATGTACATGGACTTGCAGAATTTGATGGTACATGTCTGTATGAATATGCCGATCCAAGAAAAGGTGAACATCCGGACTGGGGAACAAAGATTTTTGATTATGGCAAAAACGAGGTTAAAAATTTCCTTATCGGAAGCGCATTAATGTGGATAGAGCATTATCATATTGATGGACTTCGTGTTGATGCGGTTGCATCCATGCTTTATCTTGATTATGGTAAGGAAGCTGGACAATGGGTTCCGAATAAGTATGGTGATAATAAGAATTTAGAAGCAATCGAGTTTTTCAAACATATTAATACATTGATCCTTGGAAGAAATCCGGGGGCAGTTATGATTGCAGAGGAATCCACAGCATGGCCAAAGGTTACCGGTAAAGTTGAGGAGGATGGATTAAATTTCAGCTACAAATGGAACATGGGCTGGATGCATGACTTCCTGGATTATATGAAGCTTGATCCATATTTCCGAAAAAATAACCATTATAAAATGACTTTTGCAATGAGTTATAATGAAAGTGAAAAATATATTCTTGTGCTGTCCCATGATGAAGTTGTTCATTTGAAATGTTCCATGTTAAATAAAATGCCGGGACTTGAGGATGATAAGTTCCGAAATCTGATGGCGGGATATGCATTTATGATGGGACATCCGGGAAAGAAGCTTCTTTTTATGGGACAGGATTTTGCACAGGCACAGGAATGGAGCGAGGCAAGGGAGCTTGATTGGTATCTTCTTGAGAATCCAAACCATGAAAAGATCAGCCGTTGGATGAAAGCACTGTTACATATTTACCGCAGAAACCGCTGTTTATACGAGCTTGACAGCAGTTGGGATGGTTTTGAATGGATTAATGCAAATGATGCAGAGCGGAGCATTTTCAGTTTTATCCGAAAGAGCAAAGATGGGAAAAATAATCTTTTGTTTGTCATTAATTTTACACCGGTGGAACGACCGGATTACCGTGTCGGAGTGCCAAGGAAAAAGACCTATAAGCTGATTCTGAACAGTGAAGATCCGGAATTTTTTGGCTCGGATTCTGACAGAGAGATATCCTATAAAGCTGTGAAATCAGAATGTGACGGAAGAGAATACTCTTTTGCATATCCATTACCGGGATTTGGTGTAGCAGTATTTAAATATTAAATCCATATTTTTCTAAATAAAAACATGGATTACAGGTAGAGATAGTTTCTAACCTGTAATTCATGTTTTTTGTTTTTGCGGGCGAAAACGCAAATATTAATGAATAATACGAAACTTCCGATATATAAAGAAGAATAGTAGAAAAGTTCAGGATGGAAAACACATGACAATTGATATTGATCAGATTATGACAAATACAAAAAATCCCGAAAATCATGGTATAGCAGCTTATCTGCCAGAGCAGACAAAAAAGACACAGGCAGTTGGATTTTTTGGAAAAAGCAGTGAGGCAGTAACGGTAAGCAGTGCGGGGAATGTTCAGATGGAAGCACCAACCTATGGGAAGCCGGAGTCAGAGACAAAGACAGCGGCACAGCAATTGGAAGGTGCTATGGAGAAGAGTCCCAATCAGCATAAAAATCAGATGGTTATACTTTCACAGACTCTTTCAGCAGAGGATTATAAGGAGCTTGAGAAAGAGGGATTTTCTTTTGGTGAAACCGATAGTCATACGATTATCACAGTTACAGATAAAATTAAGGCTGTGCTTGCAAAAGCAGGAGTAGATGTATCGGCATATGGAGATACCATGGACGAGGATGAGCTCCAGGAAATTACAGGAAGTGTGGTTCAGGCAAGACAGATTGCACAGAAATTAAAGGAGTCAGACCTTCCAGATCGGGAAACACAGATTCAGGAAATTGCACAGGCATATAACAAGGCTTCTTCGATTGTGCCGCTGGATGAGGATACCATTGCGTATATGATTCGAAATGAGAAGGCGCCTACCATTGATAATCTTTATAAGGCGCAGTACAGTAGTGACTGTACAGGGATGGTTTCTTTTCAGGATGCAGACTTGCGTTATCAGGATATGGAAGAACAGATTGCACAGATTATTGACAGGTCTGGAATGGAAGTGAATAATGAGACTATCCAGCAGGGAAAATGGATGATTGCCAATAATCTCCCGCTTACAGCTGAAAATCTGACATATTATAATGCGCTTACCGGGCTATCGGAACAGCTAATCCAGCTTCCAGAGGACGAGAGTGCCGGATGGATATTGGATGCGGAGGTAACAGCGGTTGCAGAGGGAAAGGAACCGGGACAGGCATATCTGGTCAGTGGATATTCGTTGCTGGAACAGGCAAAGGATGCAAAACGTATTATAGATGAAGCTAATGACAGCGATTTATACTTTTGCGAACAGAATAATCTTCCGCTTACCATTGAGAATCTTGCATATGCAAAAGAGCGGGTAACTACTGCACAGAGTAAAGAAAATACGACGATTGCAGAAACATCCGGGGATATTGCGTCCATCACAGCACGCAGACAGCTGGAAGAGACACGCCTTATGATGACAACACAGGCAAATTATGCACTTTTGAAGAAGGGAATTTCCATTAATACACAAAACTTAGAGCAGCTGGTGGATGAATTGAAGGCACAGGAAATGGAATACTATACAAAGCTTCTTGGTGAATCCCCAATTGAGAATGTGAATGGAAAGGCACAAATGATCGCAGAAAGCAGTAATATGATCGAAAGCCTGAAAATGCGTCCGGCATATGTGCTTTCCATGGATAATATACAAAGTCCGACAATCCGGAGTCTTGATGCTGCGGGGAGTGCCTTACAACGGCTTATGCAGAATGCAGGAGAAGCTTATGAGACACTTTGGACGTCTCCCCGTGCAGATTTAGGAGATTCTATCCAAAAAGCATTTCAAAATGTGGATGCAATTCTGGAAGAACTTGGAATGAATAAGACACAGGCAAATGAACGTGCAGTAAGAATTCTTGCATACAATCAGACGGAAATTACAGTAGAAAATATTCATATGATTCGAAATGCGGATGAAACAGTTCAGAGAACCTTTGCCAATATGACACCGGCTGTTACACTTGAAATGATACGAAGGGACCAGAATCCACTTGATATGGGGTTAGAGGAATTAAATCTGGCAGCAGACCAGATCAAATTGGATCTTGGTTATGATGATAATGAAAGATTCAGCAAATATCTGTGGAAGTTAGAAAAGAAGCATGAAATTTCAGAGGAAGAGCGCACATCCTATATTGGAATTTATCGTTTAATGAATCAGGTCGATGAGACAGATGGGGCAGTAATTGGCGCATTAATCGGACAGGGTGCGGATCTTAGCATGCGTAACCTTCTTTCAGCAGTGAGAACCTACCGGAAGGGTGATATGGATTACGCCGTTGATGATGATTTTGAAGGGGTAACAGTAAAATCAAAAGGAATTACAATCGATATGCAGATTGAAGCGGCATATCAGAGAAATTGTGTGAAGGATGTTATGGAAACCCTTTCTCCGGTAACTTTAGCCAGTAAAGAGCTGGAGGGGTGGGAGGATATGACACCAGATCAGATGAAGGAGGCACTTGCGAGAGCAGCGCAAATGCCGGAAGAAAAGCAGGCAGATGCACAATATTCAAAGGAAATGCTTGCTCAGTATGATGAAGTTCTAAATACACCGGAGCAGATTTATGAGCTTCTTGAACAATATGAGATTCCTGCAACTATGAGTAATATTCTTGCATACGAAAGAATGACAATGGATCAAAATGGAATGTTCCAGAAGTTATTTGCAAACACAAAGGATAATCAAAAGGAAGAGATTCGTGCAATCCGGGATCAAGTGCTTGAAAATTTTGCAGATGCATTGGAAAATCCAAAAGAGCTTGCAGATGCGCAGGAAGCCTTAGCAAAAACAGCGGAAAATGTTATGAAAACGATGATAGTTGAGAATGACCATATTTCATCTGTCGATCTTAAGGAATTGAGGCTTTTGAATAAACAGTTTGCGCTCTGTGCCAAAAAAGCAAAGCAGGAAAGCTACATGATCCCAATGCAGACAGGTGATTCTGTGACAGGAGTATCATTAAAGATTGTAAGAGGAACAGATGAGCAGGGATATGTTGATATTCTTTTCCGTGGCGAGCTTATGGGAAAAGTAGCAGCATCGTTTCATGCAAAAGAAAATGGAATATCCGGTATGATTGCGACAGATGATAAGAATACAAGAGCGCTGATTGCAGATCATATCGGAATGTTTGCGGAAGCTGTAAATGAGGATGGCAATGAGCCGCTTGATGTATCCGTAGCCTATGTGGATCAGGTCGATTTTATGAATTACGAAAAAGTTACCGGAGAAGGGGAGGAGACTTCCCCGGTTCAGACAAAACGGCTCTATCATATTGCAGAAGCATTCCTTAAAACAATGCAGGAGCTGATCTCAGATGAACCGCTTTAAAAATAAATTTAGCTGTTTTTATCAGGAAGCAGCTCCTGAGAGGTCAGGTAATCCATGACACCAAGAAAAACAGCGCGTGCAACTTTGTTTTGATAGTCATTATCGGACAGAAGCTTTGCCTCTTTTGGATTACTTAAAAACCCACACTCTACGATTACTGTAGGTGTGGGTGTTTTTTTCAGTAGATAATAATTATCATTTGATTTTATCTCACGTGGTGAGGATGGATTTAATTTTGTATTTAAGCTGTTCTGAACCGCTTTTGCAAGAAGCTCACCGGCTGGAGACTGACTGTAGTAGAATACCTGCGGACCGGATACGGAAGCATCGGAATAACTGTTCTGATGGATACTGATTGTAAGAACTGCCTTGGAATCCGTGATTAATTGAACTCTTTTTTGCATGTCATCTATTTTCTGACGGATAGCCTTTGGATCTGCCAGTGTCTGATCAGAATCCCTTGTTAAAACTGCGTGGATTTTTTTATTTTCAAACATAGGCTTTAATTTTTGGGCGAGCGAGAGATTAATCTCTTTTTCCAAAACACCGTTGACTCCGATTTTACCGGGATCGCTGTCGCCATGCCCGGCATCAATAACAATACAAAACCGGGAAGCCTCTGATTTTGTTCCGGCAACAAGTGCAGCTCCTTTTCGGGCAAGGACAAAGGAGGCTGCAAACAGACAAAAGACCATAAAAAATTCAAAGCTTTTTTTACGATTTCGAAATAACGTTAATTTTTTCATAGCAGAATTCCTCATACCTCTGCAAAATGCAGATAGTGGATCAGTCTTAATTCAGCTTATGTAAAAAGACGTTTCTTCATTACGGTTAAATAAAATACATGATTAATTAATGTATTTTATTACGGTATCCCAGATATCGTTTGTCTCAAATCCAAGTTTCCAGAAGGATGCCCCAGCGAGCTTATTATCGTTTATCACCTGAAGCTTCTTTTCGATGGAAGCTGCATCCTCAAACCAGATCTTATAGGTAACACCATCGTTTACGTATTCGGTATAATACTGTCCACAGTCTTCCAGCCATGTTTTTTGGGCACCATTGGCATCAGCAAGCTTTTCGGCATCCTTCATGCCGCAAGCATAGGAATCAAGTGTATATACAGGTTGTGTATCACTGTCGGTATCTTCGGCAAGTACGTCTGCATTGGATAGAGCCTCACTCCAGACGCGGGTATAGAATGGCATTGCAAGGATCAGCTGATCAGCTGGAACTTCATCTAAGGTATTGGAAACACCTTCTTTAACCCAGTCGAGAGCGGCAACGGAACCTGCTTCCTCAGAACCTGCATAATGCTGGTCATATCCCATAAGGATAACATAATCTGCAAAAGCAGCCTGTTCTGAACGGTTATAAAATGCATTGAAGGAATATGGGGAATAATTATCTACGGAGAGTACAATTCCATTATTGGAGCATTTTAAGGAAAGCTCCCGTACAAGCTGGATAAATCCGTCACCGACATCACTGCTTAAGGCTTCAAAATCAAGATTGATTCCGTCCAGGTTATATTGGATAGCAGCAGAAACAATCTGGTTTACCAGATTCTGCCGGGCAGAGGTGTGGGTCAGTACATAAGTACTGTCTACATCAGAATTTTCAAGGTTACTTACAAGAGCCCAGACTTCTGTATTATGCTGGTGACAGTAGTTAACATAGGAGCTGCTTGCAAGGCTTGCGATTCCGCCATTATTATCATTGAGATAGAACCAGGTTGGTGATATTACATTCAGACCTTTGGTACTTCCAAGTACGTTAGAGATATCGTTGTTGGCAGTCTGGCTGGTTACCTGATGCCAGGCCATGTTGATTTTAAAGTCCTTTTTGATATGGGTATGAGTCTCTTCTGTAAAGCTGCTTGTTGTTGTTTCAGTTGAGGTATTTCCAAGTGCATTAGTGCGGATATAGCCTGCAATGCCATAAGGACTCATAACCTCTGTCCATTTTGTGTCGGCTGCAATGATAGTCAGTTTGTCACCTTTTTTGATATCACAAAGAATCGGGCTTTTAATACCGCCAAGAACACGGATTTCGGTATTCTTTTTTGCTGAGGCGGTTGTAACGTCCCCATATTGGTTTGCGATCACAAGTCTGGATGGATCTTCAAAATAGCTATAAGTAAAATCGGTATATTGTTTTATAAAGTCAATATCAATATAAGCAGAATCTGAAGATGCCTTTACAATTGGCCGACCAAAATCATTGGATGTCTTGCTTACAAGATAACTGCTGCTGTCTGCCTGTACACTGACCAGATCGGTGGCGGTTGTATATAAGAGAATGTTTTCGTTTGCATCCCAGTAGAATCGTTCGTTGAGCATGTTATGAACAAATTGATAGTCAAGATAAATATGACCATCAATCTGCTTTGCCTGTTCATCAACAAGATCATTATTGAAAATGATTGCGGTCTGGTCTTCGTCAGTAATATGGTAATATTCTGACAGATCCTGGCGTTCTTTTGTCGGGGTATATTTTTGAACTAGTTTTGATAGGAACATTATTGCAATTATGAGGATAATAATACCCAGAACTGCAAATACGGGTAATGCCTTTTTCTTCATGTGAAATCCTTTCTTTTCTGTTTATTTTCGGCATCATTATATCACAATTTAGGAAAGTTTTAAATTGCAAATAGAGGCTGTCATTGACAGACAGCCCCTACTGATCTTTTTTTCTTTAACAGATCAACATACGACTAAAGACACGATCGACCCGTTGTTTTTACTCCATTGCAATTTTATAAATAATATTTTTAGAATTCAATTGACAATATTTTTTACAATATTAAAATGATTTTTTTAGTATGCAGCCACCTTCTTTCTGTTATAAATATTTTGTAAATAAGATGAGTTGGAAGCTGGCCAGGTAAATAGTGGTTTATTTGCGGCTGCAACTTCCGGCGGACAAGTTGGAAGCCAGATAATAGCTCCTTTTAAGTCCGAAGGCTTGTATTCTACAAGCAGCTGATCGAGTTCATTTTTCATAGGCAGATTACCCTCTGCTGGAAAACCGTCTGATCGTGGTATATTATAGTTTTCCAAGCAGTTCCTTAAAAATTCCCCATTGATCGGAGGTTAATTGAAACGGATCTTTAAGATAGGGAAAGGACATCACATTCCCATCTGTCTTTTGCTTTAATGTCCGGATTTGCTTTGGTGGTCCGAGATTTCCCAGAAATAAAAAATGCTTCTGATCAATAATTTGTTTTTGCATGGACATGATAAAGCTATAACATTTGTTAAAATTCCATTCACTTACCGTGCTCACTGCGATTTTGGAAGATGCGCGGACATACTCCGGAAAAGAACCGGAAAAGAGCACACCGTAATCGAGAATGCAATAATCATAATGAAGCTGTTCGATTTGTTGCAGATCACGAAAGCAGGAATTTGGGAAAAAATCAACCCCCATATATGTAAATACATTTGATTTTTTACCCGGCATCAGCTGGCTGATCTCATTTGTAGCGTTTAATTCTACATAGGCAGTTCTAAGATTTTCCTTACTGCATAAATAATTAGAGAGTGCAATGCTGATGGTGGTTGTTCCGCAGCTGCGGTCGGAACCACAAACTGCTATTGTTTTTGGTGAAGCAGATTGTGAATGAAATTTAAAAATGGATGTGTCCTCCCTTTCTCTGGCAAAAGCCGGAAGGCAAAGTCTTTCTTTTCTTTAGACACCTGAAAAGGGTCTGGGTCATAAAAATAAGTATAGACAGGTGCATGAAAATATCTGGCATAGAAGCTGGCAGCTCTTTTTGTCCCAGGATTGCAGATAAAACGCAGCTTATTCCGATAAGAATGGAGCAATTCTTCTGTATGAATGGCATTTTCATAGTTCCACAGGGAGCTTCCACAGATTAAAAGGATCAGGTCGAAGTCCTGAAAGGATTCTTTTGTAAATTCAGATCCAAAATCATAAATATGGAGAGCTTGTGGCTGATCGCTAATTAAAATGCCTGGTCCATAAAATGGATAACCTTTCCATTCGTCATACATGTAATATCCGTCTTTTTCCGTCCAGTTTGTCTGATAATGCAGCAGCTGGCGCACATGATTAGATGAATTTGCTTCATGATAAAATGTGCAGTGTCCAAGCCCGTTTAAGGTGGAAACGAGGGATATTGCAAGATGTGTGCTTCCACAGCCATTGTGACTGCCGGCAATTGCAATTTTTTGAAAGAGATGTGCATGACAATTTTGTTGTAAGTTTGTCTGAATAGCCAGAAGAAGTTCATCGACCGTTTCATATCGAAGCTCAGGTTCCGGTGAGGTTGCTTTTTGGATAATATGCGTGATATTCTGGGAACTGGAAAGTGGTTTATGATCTAAAAAATACTGTATCATTTTTCCAATGCTGTAAATATCTGAAGCATAGGAACAAGACTTTCCGTGTTGAACCTCCGGTGCCGAAAATTCAAGGTTTCCAAAACATTTGAAGTTATTTCCTGAACTGCCAGTATTCCATGCAACTCCAAAATCGATTAATTTCAGCTGCGTTCCACATACTATAATATGTTCCGGTTTCAGATCCTGATAAAAAACCGGGGCAGGATGTAAGGAATGCAGATATCTGAAAATATCGCAGAGCTGTTCACAAAATGATAAAAAAAAGTCAGTGGAAATTAACTTATGATGAAGCAGGCAGGCTTCTAATGATTCACCCTGTATATATTCTTCCACAAGATAATAATTTGTATCATCTTCTTCAAGATCATATATTGTGGGAATTCCTGGATGATTCAAAGATCTGAGAAGCTGTGCTTCGGTGAGTACTGAAACAGGACTGGCTCCGGCTTTGGGGATAACCTTGATGGCACGATCCGTGTTCAGTGAAAGATGTCTGGCAAGATAAACGGTACTTGTCTGTCCAAAACCAAGGTTCTGGATAATCTGATACCTGCCAGATAAAATAATTTGGTTGTTACTAATCATATGCTCCTTTTTGTCGGTGGCACATCTCTTGTTTCAAGATATAACACAACTCAAATTATATTGCAAGAGTTTTTTGAAATTTTTGTGGAAATTTGTAAAAATTTGAAATATTTCATAAAGGCTCATACTTTACATCAACTGGGCATTTGATTATAATAAGTGTACGATTTACAGAGAATTTTCAAAGTAAGGATGTGATTTTATGAAAATTGAAAAAGTAAACGAGAATCAGATCCGCTGTACGCTGACCAGAGAAGATCTGGCAGACCGGCAGATCAAACTGAGTGAACTTGCCTATGGTTCAGAGAAAGCCAGAATTCTTTTTCGTGATATGATCCAGCAGGCAAATTATGAATTCGGATTTGAGGCAAACGATATCCCGCTTATGGTAGAGGCGATACCGCTTTCGGCAGATACAATTATATTAGTTGTTACAAAGGTTGAATACCCAGATGAGCTGGACACAAGATTTTCCAAATTTTCAGAACCAGATGAAACGGTTCTTTATGATTCCGCAGAGACTGTAGAAGAGACAGCCGCACAGGGAGCCGATGATATCTTAGATCTTTTCCGTAGAATTAAGGCAGATCAGGAATCGGAGCAGCCAGTAAAAGAAACGGAGGAATCAGACAGCCAGACAAAAGCTTCTGAGAAACAAAAGCAATCGTCTCAAAAACAGCCGGATATACCGGTTAATATTACACGGATGTTTGAATTTCCAAATCTTGAGCAGGTGGAGCGGCTTTCTCATGTGTTGAATGGTTTTTACAGAGGAGAAAATGATCTATACAAAAATGATCAGAAAAAGCATTTTTATCTGCTGCTAAAAAAGAGCGGTCATTCCCCGGAGGAATTTAACAAGGTATGCAATATTGCTTCCGAGTATGGAACACAAAAAAATTATACAGACGCAAAGGGCGCGTATTTTTCAGAGCATAATCGTGCAGTGCTGATAGGAAATGCAATGCAGATGCTTGTCCGGATATAAAAAAATCCCATCGCATTTCTGCGGTGGGATTTGTTCTATCGGGATTATCAGCCTAAATCCTGGGCGATAAATGTGTTGAGCTCTTCTACAAGATCATCAGCATCAATACCGTGTACTGCAGCAGCCTCCTCGATGGTCTCCATCTGGGATGATGGACATCCAAGGCAGTGCATGCCGATATTTAAAAGCATTGGAGCTACGTTAGCGTCGATCTGAAGAAGTTCGCCGATCATAGTGTCCTTTGTTACTCTTGACATAAGTTTATATCCTCCTTTGAATGATAGTACGTATCTTTTGCTCATTATAATACGATTCCCGTCTAATTGCAATTTATACATGCGAACTTCCCCAAATAATTGAAAAAAATACAATTACACAGAAGACTGTAAGGTTAAGAATCCTTATTTTCCGGTCGATATAAAGAACAGATAATCGACATGGAATGTCAGAATCAGATGCATGGATGCGAAAGCCAAAAAGGCAGGACAGGAGAACATATGAAAATCAACCAGAACATGTCAGCAGTCCGGACAAATAACCAGCTGCTTCGTACTGAGAAGAATCTTGCAGCTTCTATGGAACGGCTGTCAAGTGGATATAAGATCAATCATGCGTCGGATAATCCGGCAGGAATGGCAATATCCAACAAAATGAAGGCACAGATTGATGCACTTGATCAGGCAGAGGATAATTCCTCGGATGGAATTTCAGTACTTCAGATAGCGGACGGTGCGCTAAACGAGGTAAGCAGCATGCTACAGCGTGTGAGAGAACTTTCCGTTCAGGCTGCTAACGGTACGAACTCAGAGAGTGAGAGACAGGCGGTACAGGATGAGATTGATCAATTGACGAAGGAAGTAGACAGAATATCGACGGATACAGAATATAACACAAAGTCTTTGTTGGATGGATCAAGTGATGTGCGTGTATACAGCCAGAATGCAGACCGTGTATATATTTCGGATGGTGTGCCGTCTGGAAAGTATGAGCTGGATGTAGATGTAGATAAGGCAACCGTGGATCTGACAGTAAAAACGAATCCGAATATGAAGGATGGATTTGCATCGACTGCACAGGCTACGATAGATGGAGATCTTGTAAAAATTACAGATTCTGACGGTTTTACAATGGAATTTCAGGCAGCTGCTTCCGGAAAGGTGTCATTGGAGGTAACAGAAATCGGAGCAATGACGATTCAGCTTGGAGCAAATGAGAATCAGACAATGGATATCCGGATTCCGGAGGTATCTTCGAAATCCCTGTATCTTGATACCGTGGATGTTGTGCCGGAAGGTGGAGCGGATACGGCAATCAGTACGCTGGATACTGCAATTGCAAGACTTTCAGAGGTGCGTTCCCGTATTGGAGCGAGCCAGAACCGTCTGGAATATGCAACAAACAGCCTTGCAGAGACATCGGAGGATATGACCTCGGCATTTTCAAATCTGATGGATACAGATATGGCAGAAGAAATGACAGAATATACACAGCAGAATATTCTTGACCAGGCATCCATTTCTGTTCTTTCCCAGGCAAATGATATTCCGCAGCAGATTCTTTCACTGCTTTCCAGATAATGGGGGTGAAAAAGCATGGACAGGGAACAGATACAGGCATTTACAAGAAGACTGAGTCAGTGCAACCGTGGTGAAATGATCATTATTCTGTATGATATTTTGTTTGCATATATGAAGGATGCAAAGAAAGCGTTGGAAACAGAGGATCGGGATGCTTATAAGCAGGCATTAAGAAAATCGCAGGAGACCGTACAGGAATTGATTGGTGCGCTTGATTTCAAATATGAGATTGCAAAAAATCTCCATGCACTTTATGTTTTCTGCAGAAATGAGCTGGCTAAAGCCATGTATGAGGGAAAGATTCAGCGGATTGAGGAAGCAGAGAAGATTCTGAGACGTCTTTATGCCTCTTTTACAGAGGCAGCAAAGCAGGACACCTCAGAACCGCTCATGAGCAATGCCCAGCAGGTATATGCCGGTATGACCTACGGAAAAGGGCAGCTTACAGAAAATTACATGGAAATGAATATTCACAGAGGATTCCTTGCATAGGAGTCCTCTATTTTTTTGACACATTCCAGAAGAAATTTATAGCGCATCTGTACAGCCTTTGTCTGATAAATGTAATAGTCAATAAGGTCTGGATCAACAACATTCTGCAGATTTGCGTATGCAGTATTCAGTTCATCGGTTGTCCGTGCAAGGTTATCTTTTAAGAAATCATAAGTTTCGGAGTAGTTATCCTGTTCGGTCTGGCGTTCTTTTGCCATTCGAAAAAGCTTCAAGCAAACACATCCTTTCGAAAAATCTTTTCAGTACAGTATAAGCGCAAAAAAGCAATTCTATACAAAATTTACCTGCATATATTAATTAAAAAGATGTCCGGAGAGAAAAGTGAAGCTGATCAGAGCAATTTTAAATTTTATTCTGAGGGTGATTTTTGGAGCGGCAGCGCTGATCTGCATCGGGGAAATTTTAAAAAGTCAAGGTATTTCTACTATTGTCGGTTTAAACGAATGGAGTCTTGTAACAGTTGGAGCCCTTGGAATCAGCGGAATTCTCTTACTTTATGGAATTGTCCTCTGGCAAAATTTGTAAAATATTCACAAATTCTATAAATGTGCAAAAAAGCTATAGACTTTTTGAAAAAGTCTGTCTATAATTCGGATTACAACAAAATTTTGCACAGCAAAAGACAAAAGAAGGGGGAATGTTTTATTGGATGCGATTGGGGCAGCATCGGACATGGTCATGTATACGATCATCATTATTGCTGTGATACAGGATTTTTGCTTTATGAGGATCAGTAACCGGTTGATTCTTATAGGGCTTGCAGCAGGGGGATTTTTCCGGATTTTTATTGGAGGACCTGCAGCATTCGTTCCGTTTCTTGGGAACGTGGCAGTTCCGGTTATCGTTTTGTATCTGTTATTTCTGGCTGGAGTTATTGGAGCCGGAGATATCAAGTTGTTTTCAGTAATTGGTGGATTTGTTCATATCAGACAGCTTGCAGTATGTATGATTCTTTCGTTTGTGATTGGAGCGGTACTTTCTTTTGCAAAAATGATAAGAAATCAGAACCTGCAGCTTAGTATGTATCAGGCATTTGGGTACTTTGCAGGGCTTTTTCAGGGGGAATATAAGACCTACCGCAGAGACCTTTTGGGGGATAGTAATCTGATACATTTTTCATTTGCGATCTGCCTTGGAATTCTGATTACGAAAGGAGGATGGTTCGGTGCATAAAATAAAGCTTGCCATATTGATTGGGGACAGGGAATATGAGAAAAGATTTGTGCACTGTCTTATGAACTATTATCGGGAGCAGTTTGAGATCAGTTTATTCAGTGGAATTGATCAATGGGGGGAGCGTATAGGTGAGAAATATGAGCTTTTGATTTTCGCGGATGCTGATAGCAAGGAAGCATTCATTGGTATTTTGAGGGGAAAGGAGCAGCCGGTGCTGTATCTTATGGACCCAGAGCAGGAATACGAGCTGTTATTTCAACAAAGCCAGGATAACTGGTGTGGACAAGGAGATAAGGGGGAGCTATGGTTTGTGGATAAGTATCAGGATGTCAATGAAATCGTGAATGAGATTTTAAAGCATGTTGGGAATGAGATCACAGAGGTACAGAAAAATGGAAATCTTCCGGTAAAAACAAGGATTGCGGCGGTATATGCACTGACGGAAAATGAATATCAGCTCCCGTTTGCGATTACGCTGGCATCAATTTTAGGAGAACAGGAGAGGGTACTGGTTGTCGATCTTCAGGAAAACAGTGGACTTGGACAGCTTGTATCAATGGAGCATTCGATGGGGCTTGAAGAAATTCTTGTGATGGCTGATTCAGATACCTTTTCCAAGTCAGGAATTCATAGTTGTATCGGACAGCTCGAAAAGATTGAATATATTTATCCGGCGCAGAATACCGAATGTCTTTGTGAAGCAGATGCTGAGGTTTATCGGAAGGTAATTCAGATGATCACGCAGGAAATGGAATACAAAACGGTTATTCTGAATTTGGGATCAAGGTTTCATGGATTTTTTGAAGTTTTAAGTCAGTGTCAGGATATTTATCTCATTGTAAGAAAAGGGGGGCTGTGTCAGTGGAGAGAGTATGAATTTATGGGAGAGCTTGAACAGAAAGGATATCATAAGCTTGAGTCATGCATTCACAGGACTGAGCTTCCATTTATGAGTAGTGCAGCGGTGTCTTGTGAACGGCTGATCGAGCAATGGAAATGGAATGAATTTGGAGATGTGATCCGGCATAGTATTTCTGGAAGGGCTGGAGGGCTTAAGGTTGGAGGATAAGCTTTATACCATTCGCAGTCATGTACTTGAACAAATGGATCTGTCACGTGATATGACTGATGAGGAAATCTATCATATTATAGCAAGGGAAACTGCAAAGGAATTGCGGGGACAGGCAATATCAATCCGGGAGCGGGGAGAAATTCAAAAAAGAATTTTTGATTCTTTAAGAAAGATGGATGTACTTCAGGAGCTTATAGATGATCCTGATGTGACAGAAATTATGGTAAATGGTCCGGATCATATTTTTTATGAAAAAGGGGGAAGAGTCTATACTTCCGAGAAATGTTTTTTCTCGGAGGAAAAGCTGATGGATCTGATGCAGCAGATTGTTGCATGCCTCGAGGAAATCCGAAAGGACGTGGAAGAGGGACGTCTTGAGATTACAGATGAATATGAGGATATTCACAGCTTTGTGGAGGCAAATCTGATTGACCGTCTGGGTGATACCGGTAAAA